>JACCZA010000013.1 GCA_013696185.1 Actinomycetota bacterium | reverse complement strand
CGAGCTCGGGCTCGAGGTGCACGCGCGCGCCCGTCGCGTCGGCGGAAGGGTCGGAGCGCTCGTCGCGCCCCTGGCCGCGGCTCCAGCGCCAGGCCGCGACCCCGATCGCGCCGGCGCCGAGAGCGATCCCGCCGAGCGGCAGCACCCACGCCAGCAGGTTGAACCCCCTCTTCGGCGGGTCGGCCAGCACCCGCTCGCCGAACTGGTCGACCATCTTCCGCTCGATCTCGCTCCGGGAGTCGCCGGCCGCGATCCAGCTGCGGATGTAGAAGCGCATGCGGTCGGCCACGGCCGAGCTCGACTGGTCGAGCGGCGCGTTGCAGGTCGGGCAGACGAGGCGCGACTCCAGCTCTGCCAGGGTCGGCCGCTCCTCGCTCGCGAGCACCGGGGCGGCGAGGAGGAGCGCGGCGGCGACGGCGAGGACGAGCCTCACGTGGCGAGCGCGAGCTCGACGTTGCGCCGGAAGCGAGCCTCGACCTCGGCATTCACGGTCACGGACCCCTTGATCGAGGCCACGAGCTTGCCGCGCCGGTCGACGAAGTAGGTCTCGGGGACGCCGGTGCCACCGTAGCGCCCGACCACCTCGCCCTTGCGGTCGCGTACGAGCGGAAAGCTCAGCCCGTGCTTGCGGGCGAAGCGGCGCGCGTCGGTGTCGACGTCGTTGAAGTCGACGCCGAGCACGACGAGCCCGTCGGCGCGGTGCTTGCGCCACGTGCGCTCGAGGAACGGCGCCTCCTCCTTGCACGGGGCACACCACGACGCCCAGAAGTTGACGAGGACCGCCTTGCCCCGCAGGGAGGAGAGCGAGAGCTCTCCCGGGGCATCCAGGCGGGCGAGCGAGAAATCGGGCGCATCGATCACCGCGCCCTGCTCGATCGCCCTCGGCACGCTGCTTCGCTCCTGCGTGGCGAGCCGCCAGACGAGCAACGCGAACAGCGCGCCGACGAGCGCGACCGCCGCGACCTGTGCTCCGAGCTTCGCCCGTGCGGCCATGCCTCTCCCTACGCGTCGACGATGAAGACGGTTGCTCCCGGCTGAAGCTGCGTGAACAGCCACTCGACGTCGGGGATGTGCATGCGGATGCAGCCGTGCGAGACCGAGTAGCCGATCGAGCTCGAGTCCGGCGTGCCGTGGATGCCGACACCCGGTGAGGAGATGCCGATCCAGCGGGTGCCGAGCGGGTTGCCGGGCCCGGGCGGCACGGGCTTCAGGCCCTCCGCCCAGTCGGAGCTCGGCGGGTACCACCACGGATTCCTCCACATCACGACTACCGAGAAGCGCCCGAGCGGCGTCGGGTAGCGCGACTGGCCCGTCGCCACCCGGAACGTGCGGCGGAGCCGCATGCCGTCGTACAGGGCGAGCTGGTTGGAGGCACGCTGGATCACCAGGACGGAACCGATGCCCTCGCGGGTGACCGAGGCCCGCACGGGCGCGACCGAGAGGGCGATCGGGCGGCGGCTGTTCCCGGCGAGCGCCGCCACGATCGCCTTCGTCGCGGCGAGTCGGTCGAGCGCCCGCCCGTCCCGCGACGCCGAGACGTGCGGGCTCGTGCCCCGCAGCGAGAGGCGGGCGTCGACGGCGGTGCGATCGAAGCGGCCGGCCAGACGGGCGACGTACTCCCTCACGCGATCGCCGCGCAGGCGCACGACGAGCGGCACGCTGCTGCCGGGCACGGCGAGGCGGGCGCGCGCGACGGCGCCCTCGACGTAGGCGACTGTCCCGAACGAGGCGGGAGCGCGCCGGAAGGTGCGACCGCGGTAGGTGAGGACGAGAGGCGAGACGAAGTGGGCCCGCACCACCTGTCTGGCGCTTGCGGGAGTGAGGCCGCCCACCCGCACACCGGCGATCGAGACGCGCCGCGCGATCGTGACGGGCTTCGCGGGAGGCCGGGGCCTCGGGCGAGGAGCCGTCGTGGTCGGGGCCGTCGTGGTGCGCCGTGTCGTGGTCGTCGTCGGGGTGGTCGTCGTCGTGCGTGTGGTCGTCGAGCCGGTCGTTCCGGTCGTCGAGCCCGTCGTCCCGGTCGTCGTCGGCGCAGTCGTCGTCGGGGCGGTGCTCGTCGTCGTCGTCGACGTGGTGGAGCCCGTCTGGAAGACGGCGGCGATCGTCGGATCGGCGAGGACGATGGCGCTAAGCAGGCCGGCGAGCGCCGAGGCGAGCAGAAGGGCGAGAACTCCAGCGAGTTTCACGTGGGCAGCGTACCTTCAAAGATTGTCGGATCGTCGGTGATGATCCCGTCGATCCCCGCCCGATCGAGCCGCTCGGCCAGAGCCCGGTCGTTCACCGTCCAGGCGAAGACGGCAACCCCCAGGCGGTGGCAGCGATCGATCACGGCGGGCGAGACGACGAAGGAGTGCAGCGTGGCGACGAGCGCGCCGGCGCGCGCGAGCCGGGCGGGGATCGTGTACGGCAGGGAGCGCCGCATGACGAGCAGCGCTGCGATCACGGCGGGGGTCAGCAGCCGGCGGCGCGCGACGCCGCGCCGGTCGAACGGGTACGTCAGCCCCAGCGCCAGCTCGGGCGCGAGCCCGTGTAGCTGTCGCAGGCTCTCGCCGTGGAAGGACACCACGAGGCTCCGCTCGGCGAGACCGTGCCGGGCGAGCGCCGCCGCCACCTCCGCCTCCTGCCCGAGCAGCAGGTGGTCGACCTGCACCCCCACGGCTCGGGCGGCGATGAAGTCGAGCGCCTCGTCGAGCGTCGGGAGGTCGGGGGCGAGCGTCCGTAGCTCGGCAAGCGTCCTCTCCTCGACGAGCCCCGCGGTCGCACCGTGGGTGACCTCGGCGAGGTCGTCCGAGTGCGCGACGACGAGGGTGCCGTCGGCGAGGGAGAGGACGTCCAGCTCGATGCAGTCGACGCCGAGCTCGATGGCCCGCTCGAAGCTGTGCAGGGTGTTCTCCGGCGCGAGCGCCGGCGCTCCGCGGTGGCCGATCCGCAGCACCGGCCCGTCGCCGCGCAGGAACCTCACGGAGCCGTCGGCAGGGGAAGCTCGTCGAGGTCGCCGCCCCGGGCCGCGAACTCGACGATCATCCGGTCGGTGATCCACTCGACCGGCGCGCGATCGTCAGTCCACGGGACCGCGGAAGGAGCGACGGGACCGCGCAGCTGCTCGCGCAGAAGCTCCACGAGCGGCCGCAGGCGCGCAGGCTCGGCCCCCGGCGCGCTTCGCCGCGGCTGCTTCGTCGTGCCGATCACGAGCTGGTTGAAGCGGAGCGCCTGCCACGTGTAGACGCCCTCGAGCTCGTGCGCGAGCGTGCCCGCGAGCGCGCTGGCGAGGCGTCGGTCGCCCGGCACGGTCGCGACGTTGAGCGCGATCAGGCCGCCGGGTCGCAGCCGCTGACGCGCCAGCCGGAAGAACTCGCGCGTCGACAGGTAGAACGGGACGTATGGCTGGCGATAGGCGTCGACGAAGATGAGGTCGTAGCGCGTGCTCGACCCACGCAGGAACGGGCGCGCGTCGGCGTCGTGCGTGCGCAGGCGCGGGTTGTCGCCGAGGCCGAGGTAGCGCCTGCCGGCCTGCGTGACGGCCGGGTCGATCTCGACCCCGTCGATCGCCGCGTCGGGGTAGAAGACGCCGTAGGCGCGCGCGACAGTTCCGCCCGCGTTGCCGAGGATCGCAACCCGCCGCGGCGGGCGGTCGAGCAGCGCCGGCACCGCGAGGAAGGCGTCCCAGACGCCGCCCGTCAGCACCGTGTCGGCCCGCCAGAGCGAGTGGACGGCGATGCCCTCGTTCAGGTAGAGGCGCCGGACGCCGTCCCGCTCGCGCACCTGCACGAACTGGTAGCGCGACTCCGTCTCGTGGATCACGCCGCGGGCCGCCTTCACGGCTCCCGGCGGCACGGCGAGCAGCGCGGCGAGCGCCAGGGCGAGCAGGAGCCAGCGCCTCCCGAGCAGGACGCACGCGGCGAGCGCGAGCAGGACCGCCGAGCCGAGCAGCGTTCGCTGCGTGCCGAGGAGCGGGATCGTGACGAGCGCCGACAGGAACGTGCCGAGCAGGCTCCCGGCCGTCGACAGCGCGTAGAGCCGCCCGGCGACGGCACCCGCCGAGTCGAGGTCGTCGAGGGCGAGGCGGATCGCGAAGGGCGAGACCATGCCGAGCAGGGTCACGGGCGGCGCGAAGAGCGCCAGCGTCGCGAAGAAGGAGCCGATCACCGCGCCGGCCGAGAGCTCGTCGAGGCCCCCGGCGGCGACGTCGAGGAACGGCGTCGAGACGAACGGGATCGCCGCGACGAGGAGGGCCGCGGCCAGCACGATGAGCCCGAGGAGGTGGATGCTCGGCCGGCGGTCAGCGAGCCGGCCGCCGAGCCAGTAGCCGAGCGCGAGCGATGCGAGCACGAGCCCGATCAGGTTCGCCCACACGATCGTGGAGGAGCCGTAGTAGGGCGCGAGCAGGCGCGAGGCGCAGATCTCGATCGCGAGCGCGCCGGTGCCCGCCCCGAAGACGAGCGCCGAGAGGGCGGCGGTCGAGCGCGACCGCGCCTCCCCCGACGCGCGCGCCTGCGCGGCGGTCGAGGTCACGTTCGCTTGATCACGACGAGCGCGCAGTCGTCGTCCAGCTCGCCGCCGCCGAAGGCCCGGCAGGCATCCAGCACCGCACGCGCCAGCTCGGCGGGCGGCAGGTCGCGACGCTCTGCGAGGACGCGGTCGAGTCGCTCGAAACCCCAGAGCTCGCCGTCGCGGCGGGCCTCGATCACGCCGTCGGTGAAGAGGACGACGCTCGCCCCGGGCGGCAGCTCCACGCTGCTCTCGCCGTAGTCCTGCTCCTCCTGGATGCCGAGCGCGAGCCCGCCGACCGGCAGCTCGCGCACCGTTCCGTCGGGCAGTACGAGTCGCGGCGCCGGGTGGCCGGCGCTCGCTGCCGAGAGGCTGCTGCGGTCCAGCGCGATCGTCACGTAGACCATCGTGATGAACTTGCCGGGCTCGATCTCGTCGCAGACGACCTCGTTCGCGGCTCGGAGGAAGTCGCCCGGCTCGGGGTGCTCGCGCGCCAGGGAGCGGAACACGAACTTCGCCATCGCCATGTCCGCGGCAGCGTCGATCCCGTGGCCCGCGACGTCGCCGACCACCACGGCCAGGCGCCCGTCCTCGAGCACGAGGAAGTCGTAGACGTCGCCCCCGACCTCGACCGCCGCGGCGGACTCGTACACCTCGCCGATCTCGAGCCCCGATACCTCGGGCCGCGAGCGCGGGAGCAGCGAGCGCTGCATCGACTCGGCGAAGCGGCGCTGCTGGCCGAGGAGGCGCGCGTGGACGAGCGCGAGCGCGGCCTGGGCGGCGAGCGAGGAGCCGACCGCGCCCATCTCCTCCGAGATCGGCCGCTCCCGATCGAGCGAGAGCAGCGTCAGGGTGCCCAGCAGCTCGGTCGGGGTGGCGATGGGCAGCACGGCCGCGCTGCCACCCGCTTCGAGAAACGGCGCGAGCGCCTCGTGCGCAGGACCCGTCGCCGCCGCCGTCTCCGGATCGAGCACGAAAGCCTTTCCCATGCGGAACAGGCGCCGGCCGGGCAGCTTCGCGAGCGGCTGCGAGCGCGCGAGCAGGAGCTCGATCGCCTCGCGCACGCGCTCGTCCGCAACGTGCACCGCCTTCGGCTCGAGCAGCTCCCCGCGCTCGTCGGGCATGCGCACGAGCGCGGCGTCGATGCCGAGCAAGTCGACGACGGCCCGGGCGACGACCTCGAGCGTCGCCTCGAGCGAGACGTCCTGCGTGAACGAGCGCGAGATCTCGTAGAGCGCGCCCAGCTGGCGCGCAGCCTGTCGCTCGGCCGCCAGGGCACCCTCGAGCTCGGCCCCGAGCGCGGTCGCCCGCTCGTGCAGGCGCGCATTCTGGACGGCCACGGCGAGGCGGCCCGCGAGCGCGATCAGCAGAGCCGACTCGTTCTCGGTCAGCGAGCGGCCCCTCGGCGGGTAGACGGCCAGGAGGCCGGTCGCCTCGTCGGGCAGAACGAGGGGGACGGCCACGATCGCCTCGATCCCGGCGTCCTCGAGCGCCCGCCCGAGGCCGAGCAGGCGCCAGTCGAGCGCCGCGTTGCGAACGAGCACGAGGCCGTCGCCCCGAAACGGGCCGAGCGCGAGCTCGAGCAGCCGCTCCGCGACGAGCTCGTGCGGCCCGTTCAACGTGCCCACGGCGGCTGCGGAGAGGCGGCCGCCTTCCTGCAGGTAGACGCCGACGCGCTCGGTGCCGAAGAGCTCCGAGACGCGCGCGACGACCGTCTCCAGGGTGTGCGAGAGCGAGAGCTCGGAGCTCGCCTGCGCCACGACCGCGAGGAGCGCCTGCGTCCGCTCGAGCTCGAGGTCGAGCGTCCGTGCCCGCTCGCCGGCCGCAAGGGCGTGGGCCGCACGGACGCCGAAGCGCGTGAGGCCTCGCAGTCGCTCCCCCGTGACTGACGCCTCGGGCGCGGCGACGAGCTGGAGCGCCCAGCGGGCCGGCCTGCCGAGCGGCAGCGTGGTCACGGTGTCGACCGCGCCCACCGCCGGGGCTGCCTCAGCCGTGCCGCCCGGGAGCGCCTGCTCCGCCAGGACCCGCAGCCGGTCGAGCTCCTTCGGGGGTGGCGTGTCGGCTCCGCCGGGGAACGAGGCCACCGGGAGCGGCAAGCCGTCCGCCCCCCGGCGCCAGAGGACGACTGTGCAGGCGCCCGTCACCTCGGCCGCGACGCGGACGACCTCCGCCGCAGTCCGGGTCTCGTCGGAGCCGGCGGCCAGCGCCTCCCCCGCGAGCTCGAGACGGCCGTGCTCCGCCTCGTCGCCGTCCGAGAGCTCGAGCCGGAACCTGCGCAGCACGCTCGAGATCCCGTCACCCGCGGCGCGCGCGATACGCCTCTCGACGGCGTCGAATGCCGGCTGTCCGCGCACGAGCTCGAGGCTCGCGGCCGGCACCCCGTCCAGCCTGATCGGCACGAGCAGGATCGCGCCGGCACCCAGGCGTCCCGCCGCCGAGCGCACTGGCGGAGGCAGGGAGCCCCGCTCGTCGGTCGCCTCGAGAGGCAGCTCGTCCGCCGGGAAGCTCGTCCGCTCGAGCGCCGCGGCGAGCGCAGCGGAGGAGCTCGCGACCACGTCGGCACGAAGGCGGTCGGTCTCGGGGTCGAGGACGCGGATCGTGACGAGCTCCGCCCGCACCGCCGAGGCGAGCGCAGCGGCCAGGCCGTCGAGCGCCCGCCCGAGCGTGGGCTCGTCGAGCAGTGCCCGGCCGCCGGCCTCGAGGAGGTCGAGCACGGAGGCGACCGAGGGCGCGGGCGAGCCGACCCCTGCGCGGCTCGGACCCACCCGATCGACGACAGTCTCCATCCGCGTGTCGCGTCAGTATGGCGAAGCCCAGGAGCCCCGTAGGGCGCCCGCGCTGCGTGGCTGAGGAGTCTAGGATGCGCGGATGGCAGAGCCCCTACGGCGCCGAGCGGCCGAGGAACCGGCTCCGGTCGACCCGGGCGCGGTCGAGCGGGCATACCGGCGTGAGCGCGCCCGACGCCGGGCGCGGGTCGAGCGCCAGCAGGCGCAGCGCTACGCGGGCCTCCGCTTCGTCACGGCCCTGGTCGTCCTGCTCGCCCTCTCGATCCTCCTCACCGTGACGATCTGGCAGCAAGTGCAACGCCTGTTCGGGCTGTAAGGGTCTGTCCGGGCCGGATCGCCGACACTCCCCGCTCGTGCAGACCCCCGATCCTCTCTCCCCGCCCCAGCCGAGCCCGCCCCCGCCTGCCCCGGGAGGCCTCGACCTCGTGACGCGCCGGGCGGGCGCCGGGCTCTGGGTGCTCGGCGAGCGACTCGCGTGGGTGTCGGGGCTCGTCCTCGCCGTCTCGGCCTTCACGGGGTGGTACGCAGGCTCCGGCGTCGGCCTCAACCTGAGCGTGATCGGCTGGCACACCGGCACGCTCGGAAAGCTCGTGTTCTTCGTCGGACTCGCCGTCCTTGCCCTCGCGGCCCTGCGGCAGGCGGGCATCGACCTGCCCGCGAGCGTGCCCGAGAGCCTCGTCCTGATCCTCCTCGGCTCGAGCGCGACGGTGTTCGTGCTGATCCAGCTGATCTCGATTCCCGACACCTTCCAGCCCGCCGCCGGTCGTGGCATCGGCATCTGGATCAGTCTCGCCGCCGCCCTCGCGGTGATCGCCGCGGGACTGCTGCAGGCGAGCGAGGAGTTCTAGCCGGACGCCGAGGCGGAGGACGCGCCTCCTAGCGGCTGACGGTGACCGTGAGCGTGGCCGGCTCCGGCACCACGGTTACGGGCTGCAGCGTGCGCACGAGCGTCCTTCGTCCCTCCTGTCGCCGATTCTCCTCGAGCGTCCGGCCGAGCGCGATGCCGAGCCCGAACAGGAGCCCCGCGGCGGCCAGCACGAGCGCCGTGCGCAGCAGGAAGCGGCTGCGCCGGCGCTTGGGGCGCCGGCGCTCGCCACGCGGCCCGGCGGGCGTCAAGGCGTGTAGTCGATCGCGCCGCGCGCGTACAGATGGAACGCGGCGCCCTGGACCACCGTCAGCCACCGGGGCCAACCCGCGAAGGCGGCCGCAGTCTCGACTGCGTCGCGGCTCCACCGGTCCGCGTCGGCGTAGGCGTCGGCGAGCTCGTCGAGCGTGAACGTCTGGCCGACGCGCTTGCGCAGCTCCGCCGTCACCACCTCGACGGCCCGGAGAAGGTGCGCGTAGCGCACGGGATCGGCCGCCTCGGCCTCCAGGCGGCGCCGGCTCTCGCTCCACTCCTGCAGCGCCGTGTGGAACCCGATCGACATCGGCCGGGGATGCTACTGGCGGGCGGCGCTCCCGTCAGCCGCTGCAACAGGAGGAGGGCCAGAGCTCACCGAGCTCGGCCAGCACCCGATCGCCGAGCTCGTAGCCCGGGCGAGCGAGGGCGAAGGCCACGTGGGCGTGCAGGCACTTGAGCCGCTCGGGACGCTGCGACCCGCCGATGCCGGAGTCGAGCGAGGCACCCTCGTCCCGGCCGGTGCGTCCGTCCGCGAGCGCCCGGCGCACCCGCCGCTGCTCCTCGGCGGCGCGCTCGACGGACGCGGCCAGCACGGGCTCGAGGGCGACCGCAGCGCTCCAGCGCTCGACGCCGCCGGCCGCCTCGAGCCTCGCGACTGCCGAGACGAGGTGCGGGCACGTGAGGTAGAAGGTGGTCGGGAACGGCTCCCCGGCCGCGTCGTAGGGATGCTGCTCGGTCACGGCGGGACGCCCCCAGGGACACCGGCACACGGCGCGCCGGAGCGCCCGCGGCGGTCGGCCGAGCTGCGCCTCGACCACGTCCCGGTCCTCCACGCTCCGATCGTACGTCGGCGGCCGCGCTCCGGAGGCCTCAGCGCTTGTGCTGCGCACGGCGCCAGCGGTCGATGCCCTTCACGATGAAGAGCCGCTCCCCGGGCCTGACGTAGCCGAGGCGTC
Organism: Actinomycetota bacterium; assembly: GCA_013696185.1. Lineage (GTDB taxonomy): Bacteria > Actinomycetota > Thermoleophilia > Gaiellales > Gaiellaceae > JACCZA01. The sequence continues at coordinate 8,538 of JACCZA010000013.1, read as the reverse complement.
GCCGCGCCTCGCGGACGAGTGCCGCGTCGCTCGTCTCGAGCACGAGCCGCCGCTCGAGCAGCCGCTTCTGCGCCGCGAGCGAGCGCACCTCCGTGCTCCGCGCGGCAACGGCATCGCGCGTTGCGAGATAGGTGCGCAACGGCTGCTGGTAGAGGAACGCGACGAGTGCGAGCGCGGCGAGGCCGACCAGCCGCTTGATCGTCCGCGGGCGACTCCACCCGGACCGCTGCTGTCGTCGCCGTGCCACGGTCAGGAACCGTTCGAGGCGAAGCGCCCGGGACCTGCTCCCGCCGGGAAAGGGGTCAGTCCGGCAGCAAGCCGTCCCGGTAGCGCGTCGGCCGAGACGGCGGGAACCGCCCGTACGCGACGTCGCCGTCCTGGGTGTCCTCGGGCGCGCTCGCGTTGTACCGGCGCGCGATCTCGTCGGCACAGTAGAAGCCCCACGGCCCGTCCTTCTGGAACTGCCGAGACGACGCGGCGAGAATCACACACGGCTCGTCACCGACGCCGACGAACGCGTGCCGAGTCTCGGGCGGGCAGTGGACGAAGTCCCATTGCTCGAGCTGTCTCCCTTGTCCTTCGACGACCAGGAGCGCCCGGCCGGCGAGCACGAGGAAGTCCTCCTGCTCGGTCTCCCAGTGGTACGTCGCGTTCGGCTCCCCCGGCGGGAGCACCTGGATCGACATGCCGAGCATCGGGAAGTACGTCTCGGCCTCGAGCTCGTCGCATCCCGTCAGCGGCACGCTGTCGCCGCGGCCGGGTCGGTGGAACCAGCGCGCGTCGCGCGCGTTCAGCACGAACCAGCCGGCGCTCGCGGGCGCGAGGCCGGCACCGTCGTCCCTCAACTGCGCCTCGGGAACCATCGGCGAGATGATAGGAGCCGCGCGACCGAACGCCGTGCTCTTTCGGAGAGTCGGATCAGCGAGAGGAGTCGTGGCCGGAGGGCGATTCACTCGCCCGGGAGGCCAGTCCGTTGTCCGATCAGCGTGCTCTGTCAGGGGGAAGGGGCGGGGGGAAACCGCAGGTCTCCCCCCGCGCTCTCTCCCCCCACGCTATGCGAGCTCGACCTTGATGATGTTCGTCGAGCCGGCGATGTTCACCGCCGTGCCCGCCGTGATCACCACGCGGTCGCCCGGGGTGAGCAGCCCGCTGGCGCGCGCCGCGTCGAGGGAGGTCTGCCAGAGCTCCTCCACGTCGCGGCACTGCGGGATCTCGAGCGGCGTGACGCCCCACTCGAGCGCCATGTGGTGCAGCGCGTCCCTCCTGTGCGTGAGCCCGATGATCGGCCGCCGCGGGCGCAGCCGCGCCACGGCAGAGGTGGTCCGGCCGGTCGAGGTCGGCACCAGCATCGCGCGCGCGCTCAGGGCCTCCGCGAGGTCGCACGCGGCGTTCGACATCGCCCGCCCGATCGTCGGCTCCTCGCTCGCCTCGGGGAGCTGGTGCCGGTAGCCGAGACTCGGCTCCACCGCGCGGGCGATCTGATCCATCGTCTCGACGGCGTCGATCGGGTGGGCGCCGATCGCCGTCTCCCCCGAGAGCATGAGCGCCGAGGTCCCATCGAGCACGGCATTGGCGATGTCGCTCGCCTCCGCGCGTGTCGGCTCCGCGTTCGTGATCATCGACTCGAGCATCTGCGTCGCCGTGATCACCGGCACCCCGCGCTGCAGGCAGCGCTGGATCATCTGCTTCTGCAGCAGGGGAACGGCCGCCGGGCCGATCTCGACCCCGAGGTCGCCGCGGGCGACCATCAGGGCGTCGGTCTCGGCGAGGATCTCGTCGAGCGCCGCCACGCCCTCCGCCTTCTCGATCTTCGCGATCACGTGCGCCGGCGAGCCCGCCTGCTGGAGGAGCGCCCGCAGGTCGCGCACGTCCGCCGCCGAGCGGACGAACGAGAGCGCGACGAAGTCGACCCCGAGCTCGAGCGCGAGCTCCAGGTCGGCGACGTCCTTCGGCGTGATCGCCGGGATGGGCAGGGGCACGCCGGGCAGGTTGACCCCCTTGTGGGAGGTGACGACCCCGCCCGCGAGGACGACGCACGACGCACGGCGGCTCTCGACGGTCTCGACGCGGAGACGCATCAGTCCGTCGTCGATCAGGACGTCGTGACCCGGCAGCAGCACGTCGCCGATCACGGCGGGGCTGACCGGCAGCTCGCCGTCGACCGCCGCCTCCTCGGCGACGACGACGATCGTCTCGCCCTTCACGAGCCGGATCGGCGCGGGCAGCTCGCCGATTCGGAGCTTCGGTCCCTGCAGGTCCGCGATCAGCGCGATCGGCCGGCCGGCCTCGGCCTGGGCCTCGCGCACGAGACCCGCCCGCTTCCGGTGCTCCGCGCGGGTGCCGTGCGAGAAGTTGAGCCGGGCGCCGTCGATGCCCGCGCGCACGAGCGCGCGAACCGTCTCGGCGTCGGAGGTGGCCGGGCCGATCGTCGCGACGATCTTCGTCCTGCGCGGCACCTCGGTGACCATGCCTCTACCGTAGCGAGGGCATCTGCGCGCGCGGAAAGGCATCCCAGCCGGGATAGACGGCCGCCTCGCCGAGCTCCTGCTCGATCCGCAAGAGCTGGTTGTACTTCGCCACGCGATCCGTCCGCGAGGGTGCGCCGGTCTTGATCTGCCCGGCGTTCGTCGCCACGGCGAGGTCGGCGATCGTCGTGTCCTCGGTCTCGCCCGAGCGGTGCGAGATCACTGCCGAGTAGCCGCTGCGCTGGGCGAGCTCGATCGCATCGAGCGTCTCCGTGAGCGTGCCGATCTGGTTCACCTTGACGAGGATCGCGTTGCCGACGCGCCGCTCGATCCCCTCCCGCAGCCGCTCGACGTTCGTCACGAAGAGGTCGTCCCCCACGAGCTGCAGCCGCGTGCCCAGCCGCTCGGTCAGTGCCCGCCAGCCGTCCCACTCACCCTCGGCGAGACCGTCCTCGACGGAGACGAGCGGGAAGCGCTCGGCCAGCGAGGCGTAGAAGTCGACCATGCCGTCGGTGTCGAGCCGTCGCCCCTCCCCCTCGAGCACGTAGGCGCCCTCGCGGAAGAACTCGCTCGAGGCGGGGTCGAGCGCGATCGCGATCCGCTCGCGGTGTCCGGCGCGCCCGGCCGCCTCGAGGATCGCCTCGATCGCGGCCTCGCTCGAGGCGAGGTCGGGCGCGAAGCCGCCCTCGTCCCCCACGCCGGTCGCGAGCCCGCGCTCGTGGAGCACGCCGCGCAGCGCGTGGAAGACCTCGGCGCCGATGCGCAGCGCCTCCGCGAAGCTCTCGGCGCCGGCCGGGACGACCATGAACTCCTGCAGGTCGAGCGAGTTCTGCGCGTGAGCGCCGCCGTTGACGACGTTCAGCAGCGGCACCGGCAGGACGTGCGCGTTCGTGCCGCCGAGCCAGCGGAAGAGCGAGAGATCCGCGTGAGCGGCGGCGGCCTTGGCGGCGGCGAGCGAGCAGCCGAGGATCGCGTTCGCGCCGAGCCGGCCCTTGTTCGGCGTCCCGTCGAGCGAGATGAGCGCGGCGTCGAGCGCCCGCTGATCCTGCGCGTCGAGGCCGACCAGGCCCGGGGCGAGCTCGCGCTCGACGTTCTCCACAGCGTGCGAGACGCCCTTGCCGAGCCAGCGGCTCTCGTCGCCGTCGCGCAGCTCGACCGCCTCGAAGGCGCCCGTCGAGGCCCCGGAGGGCACCGCGGCCCTGCCCGCCGCGCCCGACTCGAGCTCGACCTCCACCTCGATGGTCGGATTGCCCCGCGAGTCGAGGATCTGTCGCGCCTGGACGTGGACGATCAGGCTGGTCACGCTTCCTCGCTCTCGGTCGCCGGGGCACCGGGCGCGGCGAGCTCCCGCTTCGCCCGATCGTAGAGCCGATCTTGCCGCTCGAGGTCGAGCTCGGCAAATGCCTCTCCCCCGCTCGCCGCGAGCTCGGCTGCACGCTCGACCCGCGCCACGAAGCGCGCGCTCGCCCCGCGCAGGGCCAGCTCGGGATCGACGTTCGAGAGACGCGCGACGTTGACGGCCGCAAACAGCAGGTCGCCGAGCTCGCCCTCGACCTCGTCGCTCGGCTCCGGCTCGGCCCCGCCGCCCGCGTCGAGAGCCTCACGAAGCTCGCGCAGCTCGTCCTCGAGGTCGGTGAACGCGCCGGCGACGGTCGGATACTCGAATCCGACCGCTGCGGCCCGCCCCTGCACCTTGCGGGCGAGCAGGAGCGCGGGCAGCGTCCCCGGCACCTCGTGGAAGACGCCGCTGCGGCCCTCCTGCTCCGTCTTGATCCGCTCCCAGTTCCCACGCACGCGTGCGGCGGTGGCCGCCTGCGCCTCCCCGAAGACGTGCGGATGCCGGCGCACGAGCTTGGCGTGCACCGTCCGCGCCACCTCCGCGAGATCGCCCTCCCCCTGCTCCTGCAGCAGCAGGGCGAGGAAGTAGACCTGGAAGAGGAGGTCGCCGAGCTCGTCCAGCAGGCGCGACGGCTCCCCGGCGTAGACCGCGTCGGCCACCTCGTAGGCCTCCTCCAGGGTGTGCGGCACGATCGTCCGCGCCGTCTGCTCGCGGTCCCAGGGACACTCCGTGCGCAGCCGCTCGGTCAGGCGCTGCAGATCGAGGAGCGCTTCCCCTAGACCAGGGCCGACGTCGCTCACTTCGCCGTTCCGGCCGGGGCCGGGAACGTCACTCAGACGCGGTGCTGGTGCCGGTGCTCGTGGTGGGCGTCTCGGGCGGCTTGAAGCCGACCTGGTACCGGGTCTCGTCCTTGAACTCGTCCCGGGTCTGCTCGACCCACCTCGTCATCGCCTCGCTCTTCTTCGTCTGCAGGAGCTGCACGCGAATCGACTTCTCGACCTTTGCGAGCGGAGTCGTCTTGGCCGGCCGGACAGCGGTCAACGGCTCGATCAGGTGGAAGCCGTACGTCGTCTTGACGGGCTTCGAGAGCTCGCCCTTGTCGAGCAGGAAGGCGGTCTTGTCGAACTCCGGCACGGTCTGGCCACGCGAGATCGTGAGCTTTCCGCCCTGCGTCTTCGAGCCAGGATCCTTGGAGAACTTCCGCGCCAGGGTGGCGAAGTCCTCTCCGCCCTTGATCCGCCCGTAGAGATCGTCCGCCTGCTTCTTGCTCGAGACCAGGATGTGGCGCACGTCGCGCGACTCGGGCGTCCGGTACTGCGCCTGATTCTTCTTGTAGTAGGCCTGGACGTCGGCGTCGCTCACCTTCACGTCCTTCGTCACCCGGGCGTAGATCTTCTCCTGGATCACCTGGTCGCGCAGGATCTTTCGCACCTCCGCGTCGTTCAGGCCCTGCTGCTTGATCGAGGCGCGGTAGCGCTTGTCGTTGCCGCCGAAGTACTGCTGCTTGATCCGCTTCAGCCGCTTGTCGACATCGGCGTCGGTGATCGCGATGTCGAGCTCCCCGGCCTTCTGCTGGTACTGCTCGCGCTGCACGAGCACACCCACGAGCTGGTTCTGAACGACCTTGAACTCGGGCGTTCCAGCCTTCGGGAACTTCCGCTTCTGCGCCTCGTAGCCCTTCTTCGCCTGCGAGACGAGCGCGTCGTAGTCGGCCTTGGCGATCTGCGTCTCGCCGACGACGGCGATCGCGTCAGCGGAGACGGCGCTGCCCTCTCCGTCGTCGCCACCGCAGCCTGTGACCGCGAACGCCAGGCTCAGAACGAGCGCAAGGAGGAGAGGAGGACGGATCGATCGCATGCAGGAGAGTGTGGTCGGCAGCCTTTTCCCTCACGCCGCCCGACGCGCCTCGAGTATAGCATCGACCAGCCGCAGGGCTCCCGCGATTCCCGGCTCGGCGCCGTCCGCGTCCCCCTCGGGTCGATGCGTGCCCGCGAGGCGAAGCGACACCTCGCGCTTCGCCGTCGTATAGATCGCCGTGTCGACGCGGCCGCGCAGCGCGCTCAGCTCCCCCGAGCCGAGCACGAGCGGCCCGACGGTCGCGCGCCCGCCGCGGAAGACGAGGTAGTCCGCTCCCGCCTGCGCGAGCTTGAGCTTGGCCTCCTGGATCGCGAACAGGTTCTCGACGGGCTCGGGCACCGGGCCGAAGCGATCCTCGGTCGCCGCGTGCAACTCCCGCAGCTCGTCGTCGTCCTCGAGCAGCGCGAGTCGCCGGTGGAGATCGATCTTGAGTGCCTCCGAGGCGATGTACGTGGCGGGGACGTAGGCATCGATCCGGGCGTCCACGCGCACCGGTCGCGCGGCCAGTCGCCGCTCGCCCGAGAGCTCGGCCACCGCCTCCCCGAGGAGCTCGACGTAGAGCTCGAAGCCGAGCGCCGCGACATGGCCCGACTGCTCGGCCCCGAGGAGATCGCCGGCACCCCGGATCTCGAGGTCGCGCATCGCGATCGCGAAGCCCGCGCCGAGCTCGGTGTGGTCCGCCAGGGTCGCGAGCCGCGCACGGGCCTCGGGGGTCAGCTCGCTCGCGTCCGGGTAGAAGAGGTACGCGTGGGCCACCTGGTCGGAGCGGCCGACGCGCCCGCGGATCTGGTAGAGCTGCGCGAGCCCGAGCGCGTCTGCCCGCTCCACGACGAGCGTGTTCGCCTGCGGGATGTCGAGACCCGACTCGATGATGGTCGTCGAGACGAGGACGTCCGCGTCGCCGCGCAGGAACGCGTGCATCCGCTCCTCGAGCTCTCGCTCTCGCATCTTGCCGTGCGCGACGATGAAGCGGAGGCCCGGACAGAGCCCCTGCAGCTTCGCGGCAGCCTCGTCGATCGACTCGACGCGGTTGTGCAGATAGAACGACTGGCCCCCGCGTGCGTGCTCGCGCTCGAGCGCGGTTCTGACGAGCTCCTCGTCGTACTCGCCGACGGTCGTCCGGATCGGGCGGCGCCCCTCGGGAGGCGTCTCGATCACCGAGATGTCGCGCAGACCTGCGAGCGACATGTGGAGCGTGCGCGGAATCGGGGTGGCCGAGAGCGCGAGCACGTCCACCTCGAGCCGGAGCGAGCGCAGCAGCTCCTTCTGGGCAACGCCGAAACGCTGCTCCTCGTCGAGCACGACGAGGCCGAGCTCCTTCGGGATCACGTCGCGCGAGAGGACGCGGTGCGTGCCGACGAGGACGTCCACCTTGCCCTCGGCGAAATCGCGCAGCACCACCTTCGTCTCGGCCGGACTCCGGAAGCGGGAGACCATCTCGACGCGCACCGGGAAGTCGCGGTAGCGGTCGCGCAGGGTGTTCCAGTGCTGCTCGGCGAGGATCGTGGTCGGAGCCAGCATGAGCGTCTGCTTGCCGTTCACGGCCGCGGCGAAGGCCGCGCGCACGGCGACCTCCGTCTTGCCGAAGCCGACGTCGCCGCAGACCAGCCGATCCATCGGCCGTGGCGCCTCGAGATCCTCCTTCACCGCCTCGATCGCGCGGCGCTGATCGTCCGTCTCGCGATAGGGGAACTCGGACTCCAGCCGCTCGAGCCACTCGTGGCTCACGTCGAGCGACGTCCCGCTTCCGGCCTGGCGCTGCGCGTAGAGGGCGAGCAACTCCCCGGCGAGCTCGCGCACTGCTTTGCGGGCCCGGTTCTTCAGCAGCTGCCAGGCCTTGCCGCCGAGCTTCGAGAGCGCGGGCGCCTTCGCGTCGGCCCCGACGTAGCGCGAGACCTTGCCGAGCTGCTCGTGCGGCACGTAGAGCCGATCCTCTCCGCGGAAGGCGAGCAGGAGGTAGTCGCGCGTCACCCCCGCGACCGACTTCGTCTCGAAGCCGAGCAGGTTGCCGACGCCGTGATCCTCGTGGACGACGTAGTCGCCCGTGCGCAGATCCGCGAAGGAGGCGAGCGCCCGCCCGCCCGCGCGCAGGCGCGAAGCCGCGCGCTGGCGCCGCCGGAAGACCTGCGTGTCGGGCAGGAGCGCGAGGCCCAGGTCACGCCAGACGAAGCCCCGGCGGGCCGGAGAGATCGTGAAGAGCAGCTCGGCCTCGCGCGGGAGCTCCTCTCCGTCCTCGAGCACCCTCGCCTGCACGCGGCGCAGGAGATTCTGCGTGCGTAGCGCCTCACCGCGGTGCGGGAAGGCGACGACGACCCGAAGGCCCGCGCGCAGCAGGCCGCCGAGCTCGTTCTCGGCCTCGGCGAGCCCGCGGGCGGCAATCGCGGGTCGCTGTGCCTCGAAGGCGAACGCCTGGCTGCGCGGGAAGGGGTCGAGCTCCGCAGCGCCCTCGAGCGACACCTCCGCCAGCCCCTCCTCCCGCCACACCGCGCGGATCTCCTCCGGCTGCCAGACGAGATCGGGGCCGTCCAGGATAGGCGGCACCAGGTCCGAAGGGCTCGGCGGCGGCCCCTCGTCCTCATCTGCGAGCCGCGGATCGACGAGGTCGAGGCGGCGCTCCGCGGCCGGGTAGACGACGGTGCTCGACACGGGGTGCAACGCGCGCTGCGTGAACGGGGAGAAGGCGCGGATCCCCTCGATCTCGTCGCCGAAGAACTCGATCCGAAGCGGCTGGCGACCCGTGGTCGGGAAGACGTCGACGATGCCGCCGCGCACCGCCAGCTGGCCGCGCTCCTCGACGCGCTCGACGCGCGCGTAGCCCGCGAGTGCCAGCGACTCGCCGAGCTGCTCGAGGCCGATCTCCGCACCCGCCTCGAGCGA
>JACCZA010000361.1 GCA_013696185.1 Actinomycetota bacterium | reverse complement strand
GAGCAGCGGCACGCCGAGCAGGAGCCAGGTGCCGCGGTAGATGCGGCCGCTGACCGGACGCTCGAGGGTTCCACGGCGGGGGCGACGCCTGCGCACGACTCGGGTCTCCGCCATCTCCCGGCTATAGTAGGCGGCAGGTAGCTGCCCGGCAGGCGCCGCGAGCCATGCCCGACGTCTCCACCATCCTCCTCGTCGACGACGAGGACTCGATCCAGCGACTGCTCACGTATCCGCTCGAGCGGGACGGGTTCCGCGTGCTGCAGGCGCGCGACGGCGAGGAGGCACTCGCGCGCTTCGCGGCGGAGCCGGTGGACCTCGTCGTGCTCGACGTGATGCTGCCGCGGCTCGACGGGCTCGAGGTCTGCAAGCGCCTGCGGGCGACGAGTTCCGTGCCGATCATCATGCTCACCGCGCGCGACGACGAGCTCGACAAGGTGCTGGGGCTCGAGCTCGGCGCTGACGACTACATCACAAAGCCGTTCTCGATCCGCGAGTTCAGGAGTCGTGTGCGGGCGCTGCTGCGCCGCGCCGCGGCGCCGCGCCACGATCGGGGCGGAACCGAGACGATCACGACGGGCGGTCTCGTGATCCATGTCAGCCGGCGGACGGTCGAGGTCGAGGGGAGACCGGTCGCCCTCACCTACGTCGAGTTCGAGCTCCTGCGCACCCTGGCGTCGAACCCCGGTCGCGTCTACACGAGGCAGCAGCTGCTCGAGGCGCTCTGGGGCGGCTCCGAGTACCGCGAGCCGCGCACGATCGACGTGCACGTGCGTCACCTGCGCGAGAAGCTCGAGCACGATCCCGCCGAGCCGCAGCTGATCTTCACCGTGCGCGGCGTGGGCTACCGCTTCCGCGACCCGTGAGCCCGCTCCGCTCTGTCGGCGCCCGGCTCAGCGCCGCGCTGATGCTCGTCGTGCTCGTCGCGCTCGGTGTCGTCTACGCCTTCGTCGTCCCACTGCTCGAGCGGAATCTCGTGCAGTCGAAGGTCGACGTGCTCGCCACCTCGGCGGAGCGTGTCAGGGGCAGCTTCGAGCCGACCTTCCTCCTGCCGGGCCTGCTGTTCCAGCTCGACGAGTACGTCGATCGGGCCGCGTTCACGACCAACGCCCGCGTCGTCGTCCTGGAGCCGCTCTCGGACGAGGTCTTCCGCGTGCGCTCCGACTCGAGTCCCTCCGGCGCGGACATCCAGCGCGACCGGGTCGCGCTCGCCGCGGCGTTCGGCACCGTCACGCAGCGGGGCACGGTCACGCGCACGGGCGAGCGCTACGCCGAGGTCGCGTTCCCGATCGGCACCTTCCCCGGCACCGTGCTCCTGTTCTCGGCTCCGCTCGAGGACACGCTCGCGAACGTGAGCCTCGTGCGTCGGCGGGTGCTCGTGGCCGGCGCCGTCGCACTCGCCGTCGCGCTCCTGCTCGGCTACGGGGGCGCCTCGATCTTCGCGCGGCGGATCCGGCGGCTCGAGCGCGCGGCCGACCGGATCGCCGGAGGCAGCCTGGACGAGGCGGTCGTCGACCACGGCGGGGACGAGGTCGGCGACCTCGCGCGCGCGTTCGAGCGCATGCGCCGGCGGCTGGCGCAGGTCGAGTACGCGCGCCGCGAGTTCGTCGCCAACGCCTCGCACGAGCTGCGCACGCCGCTCTTCTCGCTCGGCGGCTTCCTGGAGCTCCTCACCCACGAGAGCCTCGACGAGGAGACCCGACGGGAGTTCCTCGCCACGATGCAGGAGCAGGTCGAGCGTCTGCAGCGGCTCGCGACGGACCTGCTCGACCTCTCCCGCCTCGACGCGGGTCACATGCGCACGGAGCGCGTGCCGCTCGATCTCGTCCACGTGGCGGAGGCGCTCCGCGACGAGTTCGCGGCCGTTGCGCTCTCGGGCGGCAGGACACTGCGCATGGTCGTGGACGGCGCTCCCCCGCAGGCGCTCGCCGACGAGCAGCGCGTGCTCCAGATCGGGCGCGCTCTCGTCGAGAACGCTCTCCGCCACACCTCTGCGCCCGCCGCAGTCGAGCTGCGGGTCTCGGTCGACGCCGGCGGGCCGGAGCTCGCGGTCGTGGACGGTGGCGAAGGGATCCCGGAGGATCACCTCGGCCACATCTTCGAGCGCTTCTATCGAGTCGAGGGCGGTCACGCCTCGGGCAGCGGCCTCGGGCTCGCGATCGCGCGGGAGCTCGCCGAGATCATGGGCGGCAGGCTCTCCGTCGACTCCCGCCCCGGCCGTACGGTCTTCTCGCTCCGCCTCCCGCCGGCTCGAGCGGGCGAGGCGCACCGCGAGCAGCGGCTCGAGCCGGAAACCGCGCCGGCGTTGTAGCGCTGCCCCGTTTCCACGTGGAAACGGGTCGAGGCCGAGACCCTGGCTACAGTGACTCGATGCGCCCCGCCGCAGTCGCCGCCGTCGCGATCGTCTCCGGTGTCCTCGGCGGCACAGCCGCGCTGCTCACCGCCGTGGCCACCGGCGTCGTCGAGGGGGGCGCCACGACGACGGTGCGCACGGTCGCAGTGCAACCCGGTCCAACCCAGGACGACGCGACGGCAGCCCCGGCCGCGGTGCGCTCGGCGGCGAAGCCGCTCGCCGGGAACGCCTTCGAGCCTGCTCGGATCTACGCTGCGCGCTCGCGGGGCGTCGTCACCATCTACTCGCTCTTCGGCGAGCACGGGGAGACCGGCTCCGCCGGCCAGGGCTCCGGCTTCGTCGTCTCCGCGCGGGGCGACATCCTGACGAACGCCCATGTGATCACGACCGCCGGCGAGGAGGAGCAGGCCTCGAAGGTGCGAGGCGCCTCGCAGGTCTACGTCCAGTTCGAGGACGGCGAGCGCGTGCCGGCGAAGATCCTCGGCTGGGACCTGTTCGACGACGTCGGCGTGATCAGAGTCGATCCGGCGCTCCATCGGCTCACGCCCGTGCCGCTCGGGGACTCGGCCCGCGTGGTGGTGGGCGAGCCCGTCGCCGCGATCGGCAGCCCCTTCGACGAGCAGAACTCGCTTGCCGTCGGCGTCGTCTCGGCCACGAGGCGCTCGATCGCCGCCCTCACCTCCGGCTACCGCCTGATCGACGCCATCCAGATCGACGCGCCGATCAACCGGGGCAACTCGGGCGGGCCGCTCTTCGACGCGCGGGGGCGTGTGGTCGGGATCAACGCGCAGATCAAGAGCCGCTCGGGGAACGCCGAGGGCGTGGGCTTCGCCGTCCCCATCAATGCAGCGAAGCGCTCGCTGCGGCAGCTGCTCGAGGACGGACAGGTCGAGTACGCCTACGTCGGCATCCAGACCGACGACCTCACCCCCGCGCTCGCCCGGCGGCTCGATTACGGGGCGCGGCGCGGCGCGCTCGTCGTGCAGGTGACCGACAACGGGCCCGCGCAGAAGGCCGGCCTGCGCGGCGGGTCCGACACCGTCGAGCTGAACGGGCGCACCTACCGCACGGGCGGCGACATCGTCGTCGCGATCGACGGTCGCCCCGTCGCGAGCGGTGGCGACCTCCTGCGGATCGTGTCCCAGCGGCTCGAGCCGGGTCAGCGCGCGACCTTCAGCGTGCTGCGCGACGGAAAGCGGCTGAACGTGCCGGTGCTGCTGAGCGAGCGCCCGCTCGACCTCCCGAGCTAGCGCACGCTCGGGCGGCAGGGTTAGCGTGTCCGAGGCCAGGGCATAGGTCGCCGGACATCGATCTCCAACGCAGCGCGCGTTCGACACTCTTCCCATGGATATGACCAGCGGCGCACACGCAGTTCGTCTGACCATCCCGGCGAAGCCCGAGTACATCACGCTCTGCCGGCTTGCCCTGTCGGGCTTGTTCCGCCTGCGGCAGGCCTCGCAGGAGACGCTCGCAGACCTCAAGCTCGCGCTGACCGAGGCCTGCTCCAACTCCGTGCGCCACGCCTATCCGGGCCGCGAGGGCACCGTCGAGGTGCTCTACGACCTGCAGGACGACCGCCTCGTGATCGAGGTGGCAGACGACGGCGAGGGCTTCGAGCCGCAGGAGCTGCGCGAAGACGGGGAGCTGACCGAAGGCGGGCTCGGGATCGCGATCATCCGCGCGGTCGCCGACGAGCTCGAGCTCGGCCCCGGGAAGAACGGGCGCGGCTCGCGCCTACGCTTCGTCAAGTTGCTCGGCCCCGCCGGCTGACCGACGACACCGCCGCGGCGACCCGCCGCCTGGCGCTCCGGCGTGCGCGCTATTCTCGTCGACCTCGCCCCGTCCACCGCGGTGCGCCCGTCACTCGAGATGCTCCCACTCGTCAACGTCGGTCACAAGTCGCTCGCCGACTACGCCACCATCGCGACGCGTGGGCTGATGCAGGAGATCAGGCGGCTCGCCGAGCCCCTGCGAGGCAAGCGAGTCCTCCACATCTCTGCGACCGCGTTCGGCGGCGGTGTGGCCGAGATCAACTACACGCTCGTCCCGCTGATGGCGGATGCGGGCCTCGAGGTCGAGTGGCGCATCATCCACGGCCGCGAGGAGTTCTACGACGTCACGAAGGCGATCCACAACGGGCTGCAGGGGGCCCCGGGCGGCCTCGACGCCGAGCAGCGGCGGATCTTCCGCGAGTACAACGCGATGAACGCGGGCGAGCTGAGCGACGAGCCCTACGACTTCATCGTCGTCCACGACCCGCAGCCGGCGGCGCTGATCGACCACTTCCCGGGCTCGAGCGCGCGGTGGATCTGGCGAGGGCACATCGACTTCTCGACGCCGAACCGCGAGGTCTTCGACTTCCTGCTGCCGTCGATCTGCCGCTACGACGCAGCGATCTTCCACCTGCGCGAGTACGTGCCGCAGGCGGACGGCCTGCCCGAGTGCTTCATCTGGCCGCCCGCAATCGACCCGCTGGCTCCGAAGAACATGGCTCTGTCGCCTGAGGATGCGAGCTACATCCTCGACCAGTTCGGCATCGACGTCGAGCGCCCGCTCCTCACGCAGGTGTCCCGTTTCGACCCCTGGAAGGACCCTCTCGGAGTGATCGATGCCTACAGGCTGGTGAAGGAGCGGTTCCCCGAGGTGCAGCTCGCGCTCGTCGGCTCGATGGCGCACGACGACCCGGAGGGGTGGGACTTCTACAACCGCACGGTCTCCTACACCGCCGGGGATCCGGACGTCTTCATCCTCTCGAACATGAACAACGTCGGCGCGGTCGAGGTCAACGCCTTCCAGGTGCACTCGGCGGCTGTGCTGCAGAAGTCGATCCGCGAAGGGTTCGGCCTGACCGTGTCGGAGGCGCTCTGGAAGTCACGGCCGGTCGTGGCGGGCAGGGTAGGCGGCATCGTGACCCAGATCGAGGACGGGCGGACGGGTTGGCTCGTCGACTCGCCCGAGCAGGCTGCCGAGGCGTGCAAGGCCGTGCTGGACAACCCCGAAGAGGCGCGCAGAACAGCACTTCGTGGCAAAGAGCACGTGCGCCGCAACTTCCTGACACCGCGCCTGCTGCGGGACTGGCTCGCGCTCTTCAACCGTCAGCTCGGCAACGAGACGGCGGGCGTCGAGCTGACCACGGCCGCGCAGCGGTAGCCCGGTAGCCTTCGCGGCGGTGCCGCCGGCCCGCCGCAAGCTCATCGTCGTGTCGAACCGCGGTCCAGCCGGATACGCCAGGGACGCCGACGGCAGGAGGGTCGTGCGTCGCGGCGGCGGCGGTCTCGTGACCGCCCTCCGCAGCCTCGTCGCCGAGCACGACGTCACCTGGGTCGCGAGCGCGATCGGCGCCGAGGACCGGGCGGTCGCCGCCGAGTCGGGTGAGGCGGGCACGGTCGAGACCGCCCGCGACGGCTCCCGCTACCGGCTGCGGCTCGTGATCCACGAGCGGAGCGCCTACGACCGCTTCTACAACGTCGCCGCGAACCCGACGCTCTGGTTCCTGCAGCACTACCTGTGGGATCTGCCGGCGGCGCCGAACGTCGACCACGGCCTGCATCGGGCCTGGGACGAGGGCTACGAGCCGGTCAACCGCAACTTCGCCGACGTGGTGACCGCGGAGCTGGAGACCGAGCCCGAGGCGACCGTGTTCTTCCACGACTACCACCTCTACCTGGCTCCCCGCCTGGTCCGGGAGGCCGTCCCCGGTGCGTCGCTCGCCCACTTCGTCCACATCCCCTGGCCGCAGCCCGACCTCTGGTACGTGCTGCCCGAGCGGCTTCGCTTCGCGGTGCACGAGGGGCTGCTGGCCAACGACATGGTCGGCTTCCACACCGAGCGCTGGCGGCGAAACTTCCTGCACTCGTGCGAGGAGATCGCCGGCGCGCAGCGCCGAGGGGACGACGAGCTCGACTTCGGCGGGCGGCGGGTGCTCGTCACGCGGCATCCGATCTCCGTCAACGCCCGGGAGCTCGAGGAGCAGGCGGCAAGCGAGACCGTGCGGGCTGCGGGGGCAGAGATCGCTGCGCGCAGGCCCGAGCGGCTCCTGCTGCGGGCCGATCGCACCGACCCCTCCAAGAACATCGTCCGGGGCTTTCTCGCGTTCGAGCTCTACCTCGACGCGCATCCGGAGGCGCACGGCCGCGTCGGCATGCTCGCGCTCCTCGACCCCTCGCGTCTGGACATCCCGGAGTACGCCGAGTACCTCGGCGCGATCCAGCGGACCGCACGCGCCGTCAACGAGCGCTTCGAGAGCGGCGACTGGACGCCGATCGACCTCCAGATCCGCGACGACTTCGCGCATACCCTCGCCGCCTACAAGCAGTACGACGTCCTGCTCGTGAACGCGATCTTCGACGGCCTCAACCTCGTCGCGAAGGAGGCTCCGCTCGTGAACGAGCGCGACGGGGCGGTCATCCTGTCCGAGAACGCCGGAGCCTCCGAGGAGCTCGCCGAGTGGGCGCTGACCGTCAACCCGTTCGACGTGCGGGGCCAGGCCGAGGCGATCCACGCCGCCTTCGAGCTCGACGCGGGCGAGCGGCGCGCGCGGGTCGAGGGCATCCGCGACCACGTCCTGCGCCACGATCTCAAGGCCTGGATCGACGGTCAGCTGACCGACCTCGACGGGATCGGCGCGCGGAGCGAGCGGACGACCGCATGAGCGAGGAGCTGTCGCACGTGGACTCGTCGGGAGGGGTCCGCATGGTCGACGTCGGTGCGAAGCCGGTCTCCCAGCGCCGCGCCCGCGCGCGCGCCGTCGTCAGGATGGCGCCCGGGACCGCTCGCCGCTTGCGGGAGCTGCCGAAGGGCGACGCGCTCGCGACCGCCCAGATCGCGGGGATCATGGCGGCCAAGCGCACGAGCGAGCTGATTCCGCTCTGCCATCCGCTGCCGTTGAGCGCGCTCGCCGTCGAGCTCACCGTGGCGGAGGCGGCCGTCGAGATCCTCGCCACGGTGGAGACGGCGGCTCGAACCGGGGTCGAGATGGAGGCGCTCACGGCCGCCGCCGTCGCCGCACTGACCGTCTACGACATGGCGAAGGCAGTCGACAAGGGAATGGTGATCGAGGACGTGCGCCTGCTCGAGAAGACGAAGGAGCCGCTGGCGTGAGCCTCGCCGCGGTGTTGACGGTCTCCGACGGTGTGGCGGGCGGGACCCGGGAGGATCGCAGCGGCGACCTCCTCGCCGAGCTGCTCGCGGCGGAGGGGTACGAGGTGGAGCGCCGCGTCGTCCCGGACGAGCGCGGCGCGATCCGCGACGCCGTACTTGAGCTGGCCGAGGGGGCTGCGCTCGTGCTCACGACCGGCGGAACGGGCTTCGGCCCGCGCGACGTGACCCCCGAGGCGACGGCGTCGATCCTCGACCGCGCGGCGCCGGGCATCGCCGAGGCGATCCGCGCCGACTCGATCGCGCAGACGCCGCACGGGCTCCTGTCGAGGGGGCTCGCGGGCATCCACGGACGCACGCTCGTGGTCAACTTGCCCGGGTCGCCGGGCGGCTGTCGCGACGGCTTCGAGGTGTTGCGCCCGGCTCTCGCCCACGCGCTCGAGCTGCTCGCGGGCGAGCCGGGGAAGCACCGGCAGACGTGACGGCCACCGCGGTCGGCCTGCCGCGGCGACTCGCGTCGCTCGTGAAGCTCGAGCACACGGTCTTCGCCTTGCCGTTCGCCTATGTCGGCGCCTTCCTGGCGGAGGGAGAGGCCCCGCGCGGTCGCGACCTCCTCTGGATCACGCTCGCGATGGTCGGCGCACGCACGCTCGCTATGGGACTGAACCGCCTGATCGACGCCGCGGGCGACGCCCGCAATCCGCGCACGGCGACGCGCGAGCTGCCTTCGGGCCTCCTGCGCTCCGGGCAGGTGGTCGCTCTCTGCCTGGTCGCTCTCGGCCTCTTCCTCGCCGCCGTCTGGCAGCTCGATCCCCTCGTGCGGCTGCTGTGGCCGATCCCCGTCGTCCTCTTCGTGGTTTACCCGTACCTGAAGCGCGTGACCTGGCTCTGCCACCTCTGGCTCGGCGCCTCGCTCGGGCTCGCCCCCGTCGGCGCGTGGGTCGCCGTCACCGGCGAGTTGCCGTGGCAGGCGTGGCTGCTCGGCGCCGCAGTCTCGCTCTGGGTCGCCGGCTTCGACCTCTTCTACTCGCTCTTCGACCTCGACCACGACCGTGTCGAGGGCCTCAGCTCGTGGGCTGTGCGCTTCGGCGTCGGCGGGGTGTTCGCCGCCGCGCGCCTCCTCCACGTCGGCACCGTCGCGCTCTTCGTCGCCGTCGGGCTCGGCCTCCCGGTCGGCGCCCTGTACTGGCTCGGTGTGACGGCGACCGCTGCGCTTCTGCTCTACGAGCACCTGATCGTCCGGCCGGGCGACCTGCGCCGCCTGGACGCTGCCTTCTTCACCGTCAACGGCGTGATCAGCGTCGTCTTCTTCGCCTTCGTGCTGGCCGACTCGGTCGCGTAGGACGCCCATACACTGGGCTCGAGGTGATCCGCGCCCGCGACCTGAGCAAGCGCTTCGGCGGCAAGCGCGTCCTCGAGCGGGTCGAACTCGACGTCGCCCGCGGCGATTTCGTCCTCGTCACGGGGCCGAACGGCTCGGGCAAGACGACGCTGCTGCGCCTCTGCGCGGGCCTCGCCGCACCCACGCGCGGTACGCTCGAGGTCGAGGTCGGCCGCGCCCGGGTCGGCTTCCTCGGGCACGAGCCGCTCGTCTACCGCGAGCTGACCGCTCTCGAGAACCTCGAGCTCTACGGCCGGCTCTACCGCATCGAGGAGCGGCGCGAGCGGATCGGCATGCTGCTCGAGCGGTTCGGCCTCTGGGAGGCCCGCCGCGAGCGGGCCGGCTCGTTCTCGCGCGGGATGCTGCAGCGCCTCGCGCTCTGCCGCACGCTCCTGCACGAACCGGAGCTGCTGCTCCTCGACGAGCCCTTCAACGCGCTGGACGCGGAGGGCGCCGCGCTGCTCGACCGCGAGCTGCACGAGCTGCGGGGAGGCGCCACCCTCCTCGTCGCGACCCACGACCCCGAGCGCCTGGTGCCGCTCGCCAGCGGGCGGCTCGCCTTCGCGTGACCAGGTACCTGGCCGATACGGCGGCGCTCGCGCGCAAGGATCTCCTGCTCGAGCTGCGCGGCAGGGAGACGCTGCCGGCGATGGTGCTGTTCGTCGTCTCCATGCTCGTCGCCTTCCGCTTCGCGCTCACGGACGACGGCAGCGACGCCGCGCGTGGCCTGCTCTGGGTGGCGATCGTCTTCACCGCCCTGCTCGGCCTCGGCCGCGCGTTCGTCGCCGAGCGGGAGCAGGGCTTGCTCGACGGCCTCGTGCTCGCGCCCTGCGACCGGAGCGCGATCTGGCTCGCGAAGCTCCTCGCCACCCTGGCCTTCCTCGTCCTCGTCGAGCTGATCGCCTTGCCCGCCTTCGCCCTCTTCTTCTCCGGCGGCGTGGACGTCGGCACGGTGCTCGCGGTGGGCCTCGCCGACGTGGGCATCTGCGCCGTGGGCACGCTGCTCGCCGCGATGGCCGTCGCCGGGCGCGCGCGCGAGTTGCTCCTGCCGCTCCTCTTCCTCCCCCTCGCCCTCCCGATCGTCGTCGGCGGCGTCGGGGCGACCGTCGCCGAGGACGCAGGCCGCTACCTCGGCTTTCTCGGCCTGTACGACCTCATATTCGCGATACTGGCCTGGGCCACTTTTGAGTACGTCGTCACCGAATAGCCGGGGGCTCACGCTCTCCCTCGCAGCCGTCTGCCTCCTCGGCGGCGGCGTCGCGCTCGCGCTGCTCTGGGCGCCCGAGGACCTCGATCAGGGCATCAGCCAGCGGATCTTCTACATCCACGTCCCCATCGCCCTGACCGCATACGCCTGTTTCGGCTGGGGGGCCTGGAAGGCGCTCCGCCTGCTCTGGACGAGGCAGGAGCGCTACGACCTCGAGAGCTACACAGCCGTGCACCAGGGCACGATCTTCGGGCTGCTCACGCTCGTGACCGGCTCGATCTGGGCGCGCGCCTCGTGGGGGGTCTGGTGGAGCTGGGGTGAGCGCCAGCTCGTGCTCTTCCTCATCCTCTTCCTCTTCTACTCGGCCTACTTCATGCTCCGTTTCTCGGTCGACGAGGGCCCGGCCCGGGCGAACCTCTCGGCGGTCTACGCTCTCTTCGGCGTCGTCCTCATCCCCGTCAGCTTCCTCGCGATCCGCCTGGCCGAGAACTTCATCCACCCGGTCGTCTTCACCCGTGACGGCCCCCAGATGTCGGGCGAGATGTTCGCCGCGTTCCTCGTCTGCCTCGCGGGCACGCTCGCCCTCGCCGCTGCGCTGTACACGAACGAGCTCACCGGCAAGCGGCTCGACGGGCGCCTGCGCGAGCTGCGCGAGCTCCTGCAGTGAGCGGCGAGCGGTACGTCGCGGCGGCCTACGTCGTCGTGCTCGTCGCCGTGCTCGCCTACGTCGCGATCATCGCCGCCAAGCTCGGCCGGATCGACCGCGAGCTCGACGAGCTGACGGCGCTGGCGCGCGAGCGCCAGGCCCCCGAGCGCGAGCCGGTGCGCGTTGGCTGACCTGCTCTTCTGGCCCGCGCTTCTCGCCTACGGCGAGGCCGCAGTCGCGCTCGTCGGGGAGGTGCGACGTCCCGGCCTCGCCGGCAGGCTCGCGATCTGGGGCGTCCGGATCGGCTGGCTGGCGCAGACCGGACTCCTCGTCCTGCAGGCCTCCCGGGCGGAGGGCTTCCCCTGGGCCGGCGCGGCGGGCGCGCTCAACCTCTTCTCGTGGCTCGTCGTCGGCGTCTACCTGATCTGGGGCTGCACGCCGCGCTTCCGTCTGCTCGGTCTGGCGGTGATGCCCGCCGCCGCGCTGCTGCTCGCGGGCGCCTACGTCGGCGGGGGGATCGAAGGGGACGCGAGCCGCGCCTCGAGCGCGCTCCTCGCGGTTCACGTCGCGCTCGTACTCGGGGCCTTCGCGGGCTTCGCGCTGGCGGCGGGGCTCTCGGGTCTCTACCTCTGGCACGAGCGGCGGCTGAAGCGGCGGGCAGCCGCGATCCTCCGTCTCCGCGTGCCGCCCCTCGACGTGCTCGAGCGGCTCTCGGGAAGCACCGTCGCCGTCTCGCTCGCGGTGCTGACGGGAGGCATCGCGCTCGGCGCGGTGAGCCTCTTCGAGCGCGGCGGCAGCTTCGACGCGACGATGGCCGTGACCCTCGCGGCCTGGGCGCTGTTCGGAGCGATGCTGCTCCTGCGCCGGCTGACCGCCCTGCGCGGCCGCCCGGCGGCGTACCTCGTCCTCGCGGGATTCGCCCTGGCCGCGGCCATCCTGCCGATCGCCCACTACGCCTGATGGCCCTCGTCCTCGTCGGCGTCTCCCATCACCGCGCTCCCGTCGAGCTGCGCGAGCGGGTCGCGCTCGACCGGCAGCAGGCGGCGGAGCTCTCCCGCTCGCTTGCGCTCGTCGCCGGCGAGGCGGTCTGCCTCTCGACGTGCAACCGCACGGAGATCTACCTGGCCGAGGCCGACGCCGAGGTTGCCGAGGCGCGGGCGGCGGCGGCGCTCGACGCGCTCTCGGGGCTCGAGCCCGATGCGCTCGCTCCGGCCGTCTACCGGCTGCGGGAGGAGGCGGCCGCGCTGCACCTCTTTCGTGTGGCCGCGGGGCTCGACTCCCTCGTCCCCGGGGAGGGCGAGATCCTCGGCCAGGTGCGCGCGGCCTTCGAGCACGGGGCGCCGGGCCCGCTGCTCGACCGCCTCTTCCGCCAGGCGCTCCACGCCGGCAAGAAGGTTCGCTCCCGGACGGCGATCGCCGAGAGCCCGGCCTCGGTCTCGGCCGCTGCCGCCGTGCTCGCCCAGCAGCTCTTCGGCGATCTCGCCGGTCGCCGGATCGTGCTCGTCGGCGCGGGGAAGGTGAGCGAGCTCGCCGGCAGGAACCTCCTCTCGCGCGGCGCCGAGATCCACGTGGTCGCCAACCGCACGCTCGACCGCGCGGAGGACCTCGCGCGCCGCTTCGGCGCCGAGCCCATGCCGCTGGCCGAGCTCGCGGACGAGCTCGGGCGAGCCGACGTCGTCGTCTGCTCGACAGGTGCGCCCGGCTTCGTGATCGGCGCGGAGGACATGGCGGCCGCGGTCAAGGGACGGCGGGGCAGGCCGCTCTTCCTGATCGACCTCGCCGTGCCGCGCGACATCGATCCCGCGGTGCACGAGCTCGACGGCTGCTACCTCTACAACCTCGACGATCTCGAGGCAGTCGTCGCCGAGAGCCTCGCGGTGCGCAGGAGCGAGGCCGAGCGCGCCGAGTCGATCGTGGCCGGCGAGGCGGAGCGCTTCCAGGCGTGGCTCGCCTCCCTCGAGGTCGTTCCGGCGATCGCCTCGCTCCGCGCCCGCGCCGAGGAGATCCGGGCGGGCGAGCTCGCGCGGCTCGAGGGGCGGTTCAAGCGTCTCTCCGCAGCCGACCGGCGGGCCGTCGAGTCGCTCACTGCCGGGATCGTGAACAAGCTCCTCCACCTGCCCACGGTGCGCATGAAGCAAGCCGCCGTGACAGCCGACGGGGTGCTCTATGCTCATGCGGTGAGACACCTGTTCGGGCTGGGGGAGGAGGAACGGTGACGAAGCTGACGGGCCGCCCGCTGCCGCTCCAGGCGCCCACCGTCTTCACGCGCATCCGCCCCCAGCTCGGGAGCCGACACTGCGGTCAACCGAAGGTCGGGCGCGGCAATTCCTGTGCTCGTTCGCGTCGGATCGCGCGGAAGTAGGCTCGCGCTCACCCAGGCGGAGCTCGCCGTCGCGCAGCTTCGGGCACCGGGGGTGGAGCACGCGCTCGTGCCGATGACGACCGCGGGCGACAGGGATCGCACGCGCCCCTTCGGCGAGATCGGCGAGCGCGGCGTGTTCGTCAAGGAGCTGGAGGAGGCGCTCCTCGACGGCCGCATCGACGTCGCGGTCCACTCGGCGAAGGACATGACGTCGACGGCGACGGCAGGTCTCGCGGTCGGCGCCTACCTGGCCCGGGAGGATCCGCGCGACGCGCTCTGCGGCGCCTCCGCCATCCGGCCGGGCATGCGGATCGGCACGGCGTCGGCGCGGAGGCGCGCCCAGCTCCTCGCGCTCGAGCCGACGCTCGGCATCGAGCCGCTGCGAGGCAACATCGACACGCGCCTGCGCAAGCGGGTCGAGCGGCGGCTCGATGCGATCGTGCTCGCCGCCTGCGGTCTCGAGCGGCTCGGCCTCGGTCACGAGATCGGGTATCGCTTCGACCCCGCCGAGCTGCTTCCCGAGGCGGGACAGGGGGCGCTCGCCTTGCAGGTGCGCGCCGGCGAGGAGGCGCTCGTCGCCGGCGTCGGCGACTCCGAGACGTACAGGCGCGTCGAGCTCGAGCGCGCGTGCGTGGCGCTCGTGGGCGGCGGCTGCCTCGCGCCTGTCGCGGCGCACCACGACGGCGAGACCCTGACCGCGCTCGTCGCGGACGAGGACGGCAAGTGGGTCGTCCGGCGGAGCGGCCAGGATCCCACAGCGCTCGCGAGGGAGCTGCTCGCCGCCGTCGCATGAAGGTGATCGTGACCCGCCCGCGCGAGCAGGCCGGCCCGCTGGCGGCGCGCCTCGAGAGGCTCGGCCACGAGGTCGTCCTCTGCCCGCTGCTCGCGCTCGAGCCGCTGGGCGACGAGCCTGTCGAGGTCGAGGGCTACGACTGGGTGGTCGTGACGAGCCCGAACGGCGCGCGCGAGCTCGTGCGCAGGCTGCGTGGGCGTCCTCGCAGGCTGGCCGCGATCGGCCCCGGGACTGCCGATGCGCTCGAGCAGGGAGGCTACGCGGCGGATCTCGTCCCGGGCGTGTCGACGCAGGAGGGGCTCCTCGCCGAGCTGCCTCGACCGGCGGGGCGCGTCCTCTTTGCCGGGGCCGCGGACGCTCGGCCGCTGCTCGCCGAGGCGCTCGGCGCCGACGTCGTGCCGCTGTACCGGACGGTGGCGCTCGTGCCGCGCATCCTGCCGAGTGGGGACGTCGTCGTGCTCGCCTCGGCCTCGGCGGCCCGCGCCTTCGCTGCGCTCGGCCTTGCGATCCCGGCGGTCTCGATCGGCCCGCAGACGACCATCGCAGCGCGGGATGCGGGGCTGGAGGTGCGGGCGGAGGCCGAGAGCCACGACCTCGACGGACTCGTCGCGGCGGTGCAGCGCGCGGAGTAGGGTCGCGGTCTTGGCGCCTGCCTTCATCACGTTCCTGACCGACTTCGGCCTGCAGGACGACTTCGTCGGGACGTGCCACGGCGTGATCAAGCGCATCGCGCCGGAGGTGCAGATCGTCGACCTGACGCACGGGATCCCGCCGCGCGCGGTGCTGCAGGGGGCGCTCGTGCTGGCGAACACGCTGCCGTACGCCCCGAGCGGGGTCCACCTCGCCGTCGTCGATCCCGGTGTCGGCAGCGGCCGCCGCTCGCTCGCGCTCGAGGACGCCGCCGGCGAGCTCTACGTCGGGCCCGACAACGGCCTGCTCGTCCCCGCAGCCGAGCGGAACGGCGGCATCGCGCGCGCACACGAGCTCTCGAGCCCGGAGTACGCCCTCCCCTCCGTCTCCCGCACCTTCCACGGTCGCGACCTGTTCGCCCCCGCGGCGGCGCACCTGGCCCTCGGCGTTCGGCTCGAGCAGCTCGGGCCGCCGGTCGACCCGGAGGCGCTCGCCCGCCTCGATCTGCCCGAGCCCGACATCGGCGCCAGCAGGATCCGCGCCACGATCCTCTACGTCGACGCGTTCGGGAACGTGCAGCTGAACCTCGCGCGAGAGCACCTCGAGTCGGCGGGCGTCGTCCCGGGGCGCAGGCTCGAGCTCGAGCTCGGCGGCGAGCGCTACTACGCGGTCGCCGCGCGCACGTTCAGCGACGCCCGCCCGGGTGACATCATCCTCTACGAGGACGCCTACCGGAACGTCTCGATCGCGATCAACCGCGGCGACGCGGCGGCGATGCTCGCCGCCGTGCCCGGCCGGGAGGTGCGCATCCGGCTCGACGTCCCGTGAGGGTCGACCGCGGTGCGCTCGGACGGCGCTTCGCGCGCCTGGTGACGACGGCCGTGGTCGGGCGGCCCGCGCTCTGGGCGCTCTTCCGCGGGCCGCTGCGCCGGCAGTTCGAAGGGCTCGCCCCGACCTGGGACTCGCGCCGTACGCCCGGCGGGCTCGCTCCGCTCGACGCCGCGCTGGAGGCCGTCTCGCCGCCCCCTGCGCGGGTGCTCGACCTCGGCACCGGCACGGGAACGGCGGCGCTCGCGATCGCAGCGCGCTGGCCGCAGGTCGAGGTGATCGGCGTCGACCTCGCGGCCGCGATGGTGGAGGAGGCGCGGCGCAAGACTCCGCCCGCGCTCGCGGCTCGCGTCCGCTTCGAGCGGGGCGACGCGGCGAGGCTGGCCCACGCCGACGGCACCTTCGACCTCGTCGTGCTCGCGAACATGATCCCGTTCTTCGACGAGCTCGCCCGCGTGATCGCGCCAGGCGGGGCTGCGGTGTTCAGCTCGTCGCTCGGTGCCGCGACGCCGATCGCGGTGCCGCAGGAGCGCCTGCGAGCGGAGCTCGGTCGCCGCGGGTTCGCGCAGTTTGCGACGTTCTCGGCGGGGAGCGGAACCGCGCTGCTTGCACGGAAGGTCACGAGTGCGTAGCGTCGGCGAGACAGGACGTTCGTGGCGCGCCCAGCGGCCCGGACGTCCTCTCTCTGCGCAGCCCTGAGGCGCACGACCGCGGCGCTCCCGTTACGCTACGGGCGCGCGAGCCCTGGTACCGGGCGAGGTAGCTCAGTTGGTAGAGCACACGGCTGAAAACCGTGGTGTCGCCGGTTCGATTCCGGCCCTCGCCACTGCTTCCCGCTTCGAGGGCGCTCGGCGTCACGGACCGCGGTCACCGAGATTCGCGTCGCCAGAGCCAGCGGAGTGCATCTGGCAGGATCGCGCCGCCGTGGTTCGGGTCGTGGCCGCCGTCTCCAAGGACGAGACGGAGGTCGTACCCACGTTCCGCGAGGGCGGCGGCGACTCGCAGGTTGGCGCTGAACCAGTTGAGCTCGGCGGCATCCCAGTTGACGTCGCGCGTGGCCGCCTGGAGGAAGACCCGCAGCGGTTTCCTCGGCGTGTCCTCGATCAACTCGGGGTAGCGGTTGCCGCCCCGGATCTGGGCGAAGCTGCCGAGGAAGCTCAGGACGCGCCGGAATCGATCGGGCCGCGTCCAGGCGACGGTGAGCGCACAGCTCCCGCCGCTACTCCCGCCGCCGATGGCCGACTGATCGGGGTCGTCCGTGACGAGGTAGCGGTCTCGAACGTTCGGGAGGATCTCGGTCAGCAGAAACGTCGCGTAGGCCTCGCTGAACGTGTCGTACTCCGCGTTCCGGTTCTCGGGTTCGCCGGGGTCGACGAAGACACCGATGGTGACGGGCATCTCGCCTCGGTGGATCAGGTTGTCGAGGACGATGGGGACCCGCATCTCGCCCTCGGGATCGAGGTACAGATTGCCGTCCTGGAAGACCATGAGCGACGCCGGCTCAGTAGCCGTGTACTGCGCCGGGACGTACACCCAGTAGCGTCGGCTGGTGCCGGGGAAGACACGGCTCGCGCTCCACTCGTGCTCGAGGATCGTCCCCGCAGGAACGCCCGGTTGGCGAGAGGAGTCGG
>JACCZA010000353.1 GCA_013696185.1 Actinomycetota bacterium | reverse complement strand
GGTTCGCCGAGGACGAGGGCTACGAGCTGGCGGTCTTCCACAGCCATCTGTCGTCCCCCGCGCGGCCGTCGCGCACCGACGTGGAGAACATCGGCCTCTGGGAGGGCCGGCCGTACGTGATCCTCTCGCTGCGAACGGGCGAGCTGGCCGCCTTCCGCATCCGGGGGCGCCGGATCGACGTCGAGCCGCTCGATCCCGATCCCCGCTGAGCTCCCCCGCCGCGCCGCCCGAGCCTTCTCTCGGCAGGCGGAGCAGCGGGAGGAGCGAGGGCGTCAGCTGACGGTGAAGGTGCCCTTCATCGACGAGGCGTGCGGATCGCAGACGTAGGTGTAGGTGCCGCGCTTGAGCGTGACCCGCCACGTCACCTTTCCCGGCTTGGCCGCGACACCGGTGCTCTTGCTCACGCCGGGACCCTTGAGGCGGTAGTTGTGGATCGCCGAGGTGTCGCTGACCGTGACGATGTAGGTGCCCGCGGAGAGCCGCGTCACCTTCTTGCCGCCCTTGGTCAGGGTGATCTTGAACGCGTCGCCGGGGCCGACGACGCCCACGAGCGCCGGCGTGGCGGCGCCGGCGGAGACGGCGAGGCCGAGCGCGAGCGCTGCGAGGACGAGCATGGTGCGAACGAGAGACATGATGCTCCTTTGCCTTCGATTCGAGAGACTGACTCGATGCACTACGGCCGGCGCGCCCACCTGGTTTGCGGCCCCCCGGCGCACCTTCAGCCTAGTCGCCCGATACAGCCCTGCGTCGCAGACGGGGCCGAGGATCGAGATTCGCGCCGGACGGGCAGGAGCGGCGGGTGAGCCCGCGCGCGATCACCGACGTCAGGGCTGGAGTCGTCGGCACCGGCTTCGTCGGCCTCCTGCACGTCGAGGCGCTGCGCCGGCTCGGCGTCCAGGTCGTCGGCGTCGTCGGCTCGACGCCGGAGCGAGCCCGGGCGAAGGCCGCGGCCCACGCGCTGCCGCCCGTCGTCGAGAGCCTGGAGGCGCTGCTCGCGGACCCGTCAGTCGACGCCGTCCACATCGCGACCCCGAACCACCTGCACTACCCGCAGGTGCGAGACGTGCTCGCGGCCGGCAAGCACGTCGTCTGCGAGAAGCCACTCGCGCTCAGCGCCGCCGAGTCGGGCGAGCTCGTGCAGCTCGCGCGCGCGAGCGGGATCGTGCACGCGACGAACTTCAACATCCGCTTCTACCCCAACTGCCGCCAGGCGCGGGCGCTCTGCGCCGCCGGCGAGCTCGGCGAGCTCTGGAGCGTCCACGGGAGCTACCTGCAGGACTGGCTGCTGCTGCCGACCGACTGGAACTGGCGGCTCGACCCCGCGCAGGGCGGCGAGCTGCGCGCGGTGGCCGACATCGGCTCCCACTGGCTCGACCTCACGAGCTACGTGACGGGGCTGCGCGTCGAGGCCGTGCTCGCCGAGCTGCGCACCTTCGTTCCCCTCCGGCGCCGCCCGCGCGGCGAGGTCGAGACCTTCGCGGGCGCGGACACGGACGTCGAGCGCGCGGACGAGCGCGTGACGACGGAGGACGCCGCGTTCGTCCTCCTGCGCCTCGAGAACGGCGCTTGCGGCTCCCTGACCGTCTCGCAGGTGAGCGCCGGGCGCAAGAACGCGCTCTCCTTCGAGGTGGACGGCTCCGCCGGCGCGCTCGCGTGGAGCTCCGAGCGCTGCGAGGAGCTCTGGCTCGGGCGGCGCGAGCGGCCCAGCGAGCTCTCGCTCCGGGACCCGGCCCGGCTCGAGCCGGAGGCGCGGCGCGCGACGTCCCTGCCCGCCGGGCACACGGAGGGCTTCGCCGACACCTTCAAGGAGCTCTACCGCGCCGTCTACCGCGACGTACTCGCGGGCGGGCCGTCGGAGCGGCCCGACTACCCGACCTTCGAGGCAGGGCACGAGGAGAACCTGCTCGGCGAGGCGATCGCGGCGAGCGCCCGCGGCGAGCGCTGGGTGACCGTGCCACGATCCGAGGAGGCATGAAGCTCGGCCTGCTCACCGCCGCCTTTCCCGAGCTGAGCCTCGAGCAGGTGGCGGAGTGGGCGGCGGCGAGCGGCTACGAGGCGCTCGAGGTGGCCTGCTGGCCCGCCGCGGGCGGCGAGCGCAGGCGCTACGCCGGCGTCAGCCACCTCGACGTCGAGTCGTTCGATCCGGACGCGGTCAACGAGCTGATCGCCGGGCACGGCCTCACCATCTCCGCCCTCGCCTACTACCCGAACAACCTGCACGCCGACGACGCCCACCGGGAAGAGGTGAACGCCCACCTGCGCAGGGTGATCGAGGCGGCCGAGCGGCTCGGCGTCGAGGTCGTCGGCACCTTCGTCGGCAACGACAAGGACCGCCCGCTGCCCGAGAACCTCGAGCGCTTCCGCCGGATCTGGCCGCCGCTCGTCGATCACGCCGCCGAGCGCGGCGTGCGGATCGCGATCGAGAACTGTCCCATGTTCTTCAGCTACGACGAGTGGCCCGGCGGCGGCAACCTCGCCTATGCGCCGGCGATCTGGGAGGAGATGTTCGAGGCGATCCCCGACGAGCACTTCGGGCTCAACCTCGACCCCTCGCACCTCGTGTGGCTGATGATCGACTACGAGCGGGCGGTCTACGACTTCGCCGGGCGCATCTTCCACGTCCATGCGAAGGATCTCGAGATCAGACGCGAGGGCCTGCACCGGCACGGATCCTTCTCGGGCGGGCTCGGCTGGCAGGTTCCGCGCCTGCCGGGGCTCGGCGAGGTGCGCTGGAACCGCTTCCTGAGCGCGCTCTACGCCGTCGGCTACGACGGTGTCGTGTCGGTCGAGCACGAGGATCGGCGCTTCGAGGGCGACGAGGAACTCGTCAAGCGCGGCTTCGAGCTCGCGCGGGACGTCCTGCGCCCGTTGCTCGTCTAGCGACCCTCAGAGCTCGACCGCGCGGCCTTCCTCGGCCGAGCGGTAGAGAGCGGCCAGGGTGCGCGCCTGTCCGAGCGCGTCGTCTCGCCCGAGCAGCGGGTCGGCCTCGCCGCGGATCGCCCGCGCGAGGCTCTCGAGCTCGAGGCGGTAGCTGTCGGCGGCCCCGACCTCGATCCGCTCCGGCTCGCCGTCGCCGCGGCGCAGGTCGATGCCGGGGCGCCGTGCGTGCCAGGGGTCGTCGAGCGTGAGCGAGCCCTCCGAGCCGACCGCCTCGAGCGCGCTTCGACCCGGCAGGTCGAGGGCGCAGTCGAAGTGCCCCAGCACGCCATTCGGAAGGCCGAGGACCGCGGCGAAACGCACGTCCACGCCCGTCGAGGCGCG
The DNA here is from genome assembly GCA_013696185.1 of Actinomycetota bacterium. Classification (GTDB taxonomy): domain Bacteria; phylum Actinomycetota; class Thermoleophilia; order Gaiellales; family Gaiellaceae; genus JACCZA01. The sequence goes on along the minus strand of JACCZA010000353.1, from coordinate 5,342 downwards.
CACGAGCTCGCCGAGCACCCGCTGCGGCTCGCCCGCGAGCAGGCGGATGCCGCTGACGCAGTAGCAGCCCACGTCCATCAGCGCGCCGCCGTCGAGCTCCGGCCGCATGCGCACGTCGCCGAGGTCGGTGAGGGAGAAGCTGAACGCCGCACGAACGAGGCGCAGCTCGCCGATAGCGCCCTCGGCGACGAGCGCCTGCAGCCGCTGCGTCTGCGGGCTGTGACGCCACATGAAGGCCTCGACCAGGAACCGGTCCGCGGCCTCCGCTGCGGCGAACGCCCGCTCGGCCGCCTCCGGGTGTCGCGTCAGGGGCTTCTCGCAGAGCACGTGCTTGCCCGCCTCGAGCGCCCGCACCGACCACTCGACATGAAGGCCGTTCGGCAGGGAGACGTAGACGGCGTCCACGTCCGGATCCTCGAGCAGTGCGTCGTACGAGCCGTGCACGCGCTCGAGCCCGTGCTCCGAGGCATAGCGCTCGGCGCGGTCGCGGCTGCGGCTGGCCACGGCGACGACGTCCACCTCCTCCGAGGGCAGGGCTCCCGCGAGCACCGCTCCGTTGATCCGCGCCGTCGAGAGGAGGCCGAAGCGGACCCTGCGTCCCTCTACCCCCACGAGGGCTCGCTCATCGGCCTGAGCGCCGTCTCGAGCAGCCGGTGGTTGCGCGGGCGCGTCAGGACGAAGAGCACCACCTCGGCCACGTCCTCGGCGGCCATCATGTGCGCCAGCTCCGGCATCTCCGGCGTGCGACCGCGCCCCTCGCCGAGGGCGAAGTCGGTCGCGACACCGCCCGGGCAGACGCTCGTGCAGCGCACGCCCTGCTCGCGCAGCTCGTGGTCGAGCGCGCGCGTGAAGCCGACTTGGCCGAATTTCGAGGCACAGTAGACCGCCTCCCGCGGCAGGCCGCGCCGGCCGGCCTCGGAGGCGAGCGTGACGATGTCGGCGCCGTCGCTGGCGAGGAGGTGCGGCAGGGCCGCGCGGACGGCGTAGAGCGTCCCCTTCAGGTTGACGTCGATCATCTCGTCGAGCTGCTCGAGGGGAAGGTCGAGGAACGAGCCGTAGGCGCCGACGCCCGCGTTCGCGACGAGGATGTCGAGACCGCCGAAGCGCTCCACGGTCGCCGCCACGAGCGCCTCGAGCTGGGCCGGCTCGCGGACGTCGCACGGGCGCGCGACCGCCTCGGGGAGCCCGAGGTCGTCGCCGCTGCGAGAGGCGAGCCCGAGGCGCACGCCGTGCTCGGCCAGCGAGCGCGCGACCGCGGCGCCGATGCCCCTGCTCGCCCCCGTGACGAGGGCGACCCTGCCCTCGAGGCTCGTCACCGGCCGACCGCGGCGAGGCGCTTGCGCGAGAGCGAGTCGACGGTCACGGCAGCGAGCAGGATCAGGCCCGTGACGAGGAACTGCAGGCCGGCGCTCAGCCCGAGGAGGCCCATCCCGTTCGCCACGCTCACGATCACGAGCGCGCCGAGGAGTGCGCTCTTCACCTCGCCCCGACCACCGAACAGGCTCGTGCCGCCGATCACGGCAGCGGCGATCGCGTCCAGCAGGAGCGTGCCCCCGCCGGCGTTCGTGTCGACGGAGAAGAGGCGCGAGGCGAGGATGATGCCCCCGAACGCCGCCATGGCGCTGCAGAGCATGAAGACGGCGATGCGCACCCGGTCGACGTTGATGCCGGAGCGCCGCGCGGCCTCGGCGTTGCCGCCGACTGCGTAGACGTGCCGCCCGAACGCCGTGCGCTTCGCGACGTACGTCCAGAAGACGAGGAGCGCCGCCACGATCACCCCGACGAGCGGGAAGCCGCGGTCGCGGTTCGAGACGGCGACGACGGCGAGGATGGCGGCGGCGAACGCGACGAGCTTGGCGCCGACGACGGCGAGCGAGCCGCTCGGCAGCCCGGCTCTGCGCCTGCCGAGGATCCCGAGCAGCTTCGTCCCCGCGTAGAGCGCGATCGCGAGCGCGGCGAGCAGCCAGCCGGCGCGGTCGGAGAGGAAGCGGTTGGCGATGTCGAGGATCCGCTGGTCCTGGATCACGATTGTCCCGCCCTCGCCGATCGCGAGCAGGACGACGCCCTGCCACGCCAGCAGTCCCGCGAGCGTGACGACGAACGACGGCACGCCGATCTTCGCGACGATCGTGCCCTGCAGGAGCCCGATCGCCGCGCCGACGACGAGGGCCGCAGCGATCGCGACGAACGCCGAGGTCTGATTCGCGTCGGGCAGCACGAGCTTCGCGACCGTCACGCCGGCGACGCCGCTGACGAAGCCCACCGAGAGGTCGATCTCGCCGAGCAGGAGGACGAACACGACGCCGATCGCGATCGTCGTCACGCCCGCCATCTGCACCATCAGGTTGACGAAGTTGCCCGCGGTGAGGAAGTTCTCGTTCTTCGACGAGAAGATGACGACGATCACGAGCAGGCCGAAGATGATCGGCAGGCTGCCGAGGTCGCCCGCGCGGAGGCCGTTCCAGAAGTCGCGGATCGCCGCGCCGACGCTCTGCGGCGCGTCCGTCCGCGCGGCGGGGATCGAGTCGCTCGCGGTCGGCGCGGCGTCGCTCATACCGGCGCCTCGCCGTTCGAGCGGGCGGCTGCCGGGATCCCGGCGGTGATCGCCTGCACGATCTCCTGCTGGGTCGTCTCGGCCACGGCGTACTCGCCCACGCTCCGTCCGAGCCGTAGCACGGTGATCCGGTCGGCCACCTCGAAGATGTCGTGGAGGTTGTGCGAGATGAGGACGACCGCGAGGCCCTGCTCGGCGAGACGGCGGACGAGGTCGAGCACCTGGCGCGTCTGGGCGACGCCGAGAGCGGCGGTCGGCTCGTCCAAGATGACCACGCGCGAGTTCCACATCACGGCGCGGGCGACCGCGACCGACTGGCGCTGGCCGCCCGAGAGCCCCGCCACGAGCTGCCGCGGCGTGCGGATCGTCGTGACGGACAGGCCCCGGAGGGTCTCGCGGGTGCGCTGCTCCATCGTCGCCTCGTCGAGCCGCCACAACCGGTCGCGCAACTCGCGACCGAGATACATGTTCTGGACGACGTCGAGGTTGTCGCAGAGCGCGAGGTCCTGGTAGACGACCTCGATCCCGAGGCGTCCCGCGTCCTTCGGCCCGCCGATCGAGACCGGCCGCCCCTCGAAGAGGATCTCGCCCTCGTCGATCGGATGGATCCCGGCGATCGACTTGATCAGCGTCGACTTGCCGGCGCCGTTGTCGCCGACGAGGGCCATCACCTCGCCGGCGTCCGCGTGGAAGTCGACCTGCGAGAGCGCGTGCACCTGCCCGAAGCTCTTCGAGACGCCGCGCAGCGCGAGGATCGGTGAGTCGGTCACGATTTGGAGTCCGCCGGTCGAGGGGTGGGCCCCGCTGCTACGCGGGCGCCCACCCTCCCGGACGTCCGTGTCCTAGCTGCAGTACCGCTTGTAGGCACCGACGCAGACGTCGCCCCGCTTGAGGAAACCGTCCTTCACGAGCACCTGCCAGTTGCGCTTCGTGATCGTCACCGGCGTCAGCAGGACCGACGGCACCTGGCGGCGGCCGTCGAAGGTCTTGCCGTTGACGCCGGGGGCCGGCTTGTTGCGAAGGAGCGCGATCGCGAGCTTCGCAGCCGCGGCGGCCTGGGCCTTGATCGCCTTGTAGACGGTCATGCACTGGTCGCCCGCAATGATGTTCTGGACGCCCTGCGCCGTCGCGTCCTGTCCGGTCACCGGCACGCCCTTGAGCTTGCGGGCCTTGAGCGCCGAGATGGCCGCGTTCCCGAGGCCGTCGTTCGCCGCCAGCACGCCCTGGATCTTGTTGCCGGTGCGCTGGAGCATCTGCTCGAAGATCTGCAGGGCCTTCTGGTTGTCCCACTGTGGGACGGGCTGATCCGGGCCCTTGCGGAAGGTACCGCTCTTGTACAGCGGGTCGAGGATCTGATCCGAGCCCCGCTCGAACAGCGTCGCGTTGTTATCGGTGGGCGCGCCGTTCAGCTCGGCGATCAGCGGCTTGCGGCCGTACATGCCGCTCGCCCTGAGGCAGCTGACCAGCCCGCGGCCCTGGAGCTCGCCGACCTTCACGTTGTTGAACGAGACGTAATAGGAGGCGCTCCCCTTGAGCGTCAGCCGGTCGTAGTCGATCGTCTTCACGCCGCGCGCCTTCGCGAGAGCCTGGATGGCCGCGCCGGAGCCGCTGTCGAGGTTGACGAGCAGGATCACCTTTGCGCCGTTCGTGATCGCCTGCTCGGCCTGCGTGCGCTGCGTCTGGGCGCTGCTCTCGGCGTTGACGATGCTGTACGAGACCCCGGCGGACTTGAAGGCCGCGGCGAGGAATCTGCGGTCCTGCGTCTCCCAGCGGACTGACGACTTGCTGTCGGGAAGGAGCACCGCGATCTCGGCGCTGCCACCGCCCCGCGGGCTCGCGGGCGCTGTCGCGTCCACGCTCGCCGAGGCTCCGGCTGCGAGCAGGCCGAGCGCCGAGAGCGCGGACAGGACGAGCAGCGAGCGAGCGCCGTGCCTGCGCGCCGCCCGATGGAATCCAGTTCCTCTCACCTTTCCTCCTTGTGGTCGACCGGCGCCTTGCTTGCGCAGCCGGGCCGCGTGAGGCTACTCCGCCGCCCGTCGGCGTTCAAGCGCTCACCGCTGCGAGCGCGGGATAGAGCGAGCCGAAGCGCTCGTGCTCGCGCTCGTAGACCGCGCTCCAGACGGGGTCGGGCTCGATCCGCCCGCGCGGGCGGACACAGCGCTCGACCGCCTCCGAGACGTCGGCGAAGAGTCCCGCCGCGACGCCGGCGAGCAGCGCGGCGCCGAAGGCCGAGCCCTCGTCGGCTGCCGTGCGTTCCAGCGGCACCCGGAGCGCCGAGGCGACGATCCGCAGCCACAGCTCTCCACGCGCGCCGCCGCCCGAGACGCGTCCGACCTCCGGCCGAACTCCGAGCGGCCGGAGCAGCTCGAGCGAGTCGGCGAGGCCGTAGGCCACTCCCTCGAGCACGGCTCGGGCGAGCGCGCCGCGGTCGTGGCGGAGCGTCAGCCCGGCGAAGGCGCCGCGCGCGTCCGGATCCGCGTGCGGCGTGCGCTCGCCCGCCAGGTACGGCGCGAAGAGCAGCCCCTCCGTGCCCGGGGGCCAGCGCTCCGCCTCGACGAGGAGCTCCTCGTACGACGGGCGCCCGACCGCGTCGCGAAGCCAGCGCAGCGAGCCCGCGGCCGAGAGCATCACCCCCATCGCGTGCCAGCCCCCGGGCACCGCGTGGCAGAAGGCGTGGACGCGCGCCTGCGCGTCGGCGGCGAAGGCGGGCAGCGCGTTGAACACGCGCATCGCCTCTTCCTGCATCCCGACGTCGAGGACGCCGCCTTGGGGCGGCTTGCCGATCGCC
>JACCZA010000348.1 GCA_013696185.1 Actinomycetota bacterium | reverse complement strand
GCCGCGTAGCGGCCCCACGCCGGGCTGACCTCGAGCGGCTCGGCGCTCCCGTCGGCGGGGAGCTCGACCTCCGCCTCGTCGTCACCGACGTCGAGCGAGCGCAGGGAGACGACGGCATCCGAGCGGGGATCTGCCCGCACGACGCACTCGAGCTGGATCGCGAGTGGGAGGACGAAGCCCTCGTTGTAGTCGGTGTGGTCGCCGATCAGGTTGACGCGACCGGGTGCGCGGTACGCTCGCGCGCTCACCGCGCCCACGGGAGCGGCGCCGGCTGCTCGAAGCTCGACCCGATCGCCACCGGGCCGCCGCTCCGCATCGACTCGTCGGCGCCGCAGAGGATCTCCACGACGTGCGCCGCATGCTCGGCGCTCGCGCGATGCGGGCGGCCCTCCACGATCGCCTCGGCCAGGTCGACGAGCCCCCGGCTCCACTCGATGCCGCCGTACGGCTCGCGCACGAGGGGTACGGGCGCGTACGCGCCGCCTCGGGCCGAGAGCAGCTCCAGGCGCGAGTCGAACGCGTCCCAGGTCGCGAGGAAGAGGGAGCCGCGGTCGCCGTGCAGCTCGAGGCCCCGCTGCTTGCTCTCGGGCACGTAGAAGGTGGCGGTGAGTCTGACGACGACACCGCCCGCGAGCTCGAGCACGGCGACCACGAAGTCCGGCGCCTCGAGCCGGAAGGGGGCGTCTGAGAGCGTCACGCGGTCGGGCTCGAGCGTCGTCCCGTAGGCGAGCACGCGCCGGGCCGGACCGAACATCCCGGTCAGGATCGTGATCGGGTAGACACCGACGTCCACGAGCGGCCCGACGGCGTAGAGCGCCTGGGGCGTGGGGTGCCAGGACTCGATCCGGCCCCAGTTCGCCTCGGTGTAGACCGCGCGCACCGTGCCGACCGCACCCTCCCGCACGAGCTTCCAGGCGGTCTGCTGGGCCTCGCCCAGCATGGTCGTCGGCGCGCAGCCGAGGCGCACGCCGCGCCGCGCCGCGAGCTCGACGAGCTCCCGCGCCTCGTCGTGGCGCAGGGCGAGCGGCTTCTCGCTGTAGACGTGCTTGCCGGCCTCGAGGGCTGCCGCCGACACGCCGGCGTGCGCCTGCGGCGCCGTCAGGTTCACGACGACGTCAACCGTGTCGTCGCCGAGGAGCGTGTCGAGGGAGGCGTGCGGCGTGCCCCCGAACTCGGCGGTGAGGGCCGCGGCGCGCCCGGCGGCGAGGTCCGTGGCGGCGACGAGCTCGAGGCCCTGAGCTGCCGCGATCGAGGTCGCGTAGCGGCGGCTGATGTCGCCGCAGCCGACGATCCCGACCCTCACGCCAGCCAGCCTCGCAGCACGGTCAGCATCGCGCGGCACTCCCCGGACGGGTCGTGGTGCTCGGGCTCGTGCTCGATCGTGAGCGCGCCTGTGTAGCCGAGCCGACCCAGCGCCCGCACGCAGCCCTCGACGGGGACGCACCCGTCTCCCCAAGGGCACGTCTCGTGGGGCTCGCCGGGGGCGCGGACGTCCTTCAGGTGGACGTGCAGGACGTGCTCCCCGAGCTCCTCGATCGCGCGCACCGGGTCGTATCCCTGCGTCGCCCACCAGCCCGTGTCGACGGTGGTCCCGAGCGTGCCGTCGCCGGCCTCGATCCTCGCCAGCAGCTCGTGCGGCGTGCGCTCGGGGTGGTTCTCGATCGCGAGGCGCACGCCCCGCTCGCGCAGCGCGGGCACGAGCGCGGCCGTCTCGCCCCACGCTCCCGCGCCGATGATGGTCGTGCCGAGGGCCAGTGCGATGTCGGCGGCCCGCTCGACCTCCGACGGGCCGACCCCTGCGGCGTAGCTCGACACACGGAGCCCGTGCAGCGCCAGCCCCTCACGCGCGATCGCCACGTGCTCGTCGGTCGCCCAGGCCGGGTTCAGGTGCGCGCCCCACACGTCGATCGTGTCGAAGCCGAGCGCACGGATCGACGCCAGGAGCTCGCCGAAGCGCTCGGCGAACGTCTCGAGCGGCCGGAAGTGGTCGTTCGTCGTGCGGTCGCCGTGCCCCCAGCCGTCCATCGCGTAGCCGGTCTGCCGTGCGACGTAGTTCGCGCTCATGAAGGCGATGGGGTTCATCCCGATCGTCGGATTCTCCCGGTACTCCTCACAACTGGAGCACCGCACCGCCGTCGCGCAGGCGCTCCTGGAGCGCGCCGACGTCGACGTCCTGCACGGCGACTCCCCGCCGTGCCGCCTGCGCCGCCGCGAGACCGGCTGCGTGTCCGAGCAGCATCAGCGTCGGCTCCATCCGTACCGAGCCGAAGGCGACGTGCGATGCCGACAGGCAGAGCGGCACGAGCAGATTCTGGCAGTCCTCGCGTCGCGGCGTCAGCGACCGGTACGGGATCGGGTAGGCCGGCACCGGGACGGAGAGGTAGCCTTCGTTGAAGACCGCCGGCGTGGGCGTGTACTCGGGCAGGTAGCGCCACGTGCGCTCGACCTCGCGCACGTCGATGTTGTAGGAGCCGAGAGCGACGACGTCGTCCTGCGGCCGCGCGCCGAGCAGATCCTCCTCGCGCAGCACGTAGTCGCCGAGCATGCGCCGCCCGTCGCGCACATAGAGCTGGCGCGGCCAGCCCCCGCTGTCGGTGAACTCGTCGGCGCATGGCCCCCAGCGCGCGACCTCGTGCCGGACCCGCGCCGGCACGTGCTCGTCGTGCGCGAGGTAGTAGAGGAGGGCCCTCGTGTAGTGCAGGTGCTCCTCCCGCACCCGCTCGCGCGCGGTCTCGTCCCCGTCGGGGTAGGCGCGGTTGCAGCCGTCGAGCAGGTTGAGCGAGAACGGCCCGATCGAGTTGACGTCGCACTTCCCGTTCGGCAGGAGGTCCGGCACGAGACCGAGGAGGTCCGGCGCCGCGAGGTCGTCGCCGGCGGCCGCGAGGTAGCGCCGCAGCAGCTCGAAGCGCGCCGGCTCGTAGCCGGGCGGAGGCTCGAGCGCCAGCCGGTTCTCGGGACGGTCGGTCAGGCAGACGCGGAAGCCATAGGCCTGCAGGCCGCCGTCTCCCTCGCCCAGCGCCTCGACCGGCCACCCGCGCTCGTCGAGCTCCGGCTCGCGGACGTAGGGAAGCAGCGAGCCGTCGTCGGCGAAGGGGGAGATGAGGCGGTCGAAGTTGTGCCTGCCCGGCCGGTAGGCGGGCTGGCGGCCCGCCCACCGCTCGCCGTGGCGCTCGCGCGACTCGCGGCCGACGGCGTAGGGCACGCCGAGCGCCGCCATCAGGTCGCCCTCGTAGCTCGCATCGACGTACACCGCAGCCTCGGGCGGCTCCCGCTCTCCGAGGCGGACGTCGACGTCGGCCTCCTCGAGCAGCTCGACGAGCAGGCGCTCGGCCACGTGCGGCTCCGGGCCCCTGACGCCCCAGAGCGGCGCGCCGTAGTGCGCGGCGACCCTGCCGTAGAAGCGCCTCGCCGGCCCGCCGAGCGCGCTCGTATCGCCGAGGTCGGTCCAGCCGAGCCCGCCCGAGACCATGCCCCCCACGCGGCGATCCGGGCCGGCGAGCACCGTCTCGGCGCCCGCCTCACGGGCTGCGACCGCGGCCATCACGCCCGCCGCCGTCGCCCCGAACACCGCGACGTCGGTCATGCGTACGGCTCGAGGAGCGCGGGCGCGCTCGTCGCGTCCACGCCCGGCGCGAGCGCGTCGATCAGCGCGGGCA
>JACCZA010000337.1 GCA_013696185.1 Actinomycetota bacterium | reverse complement strand
CGTGCGGGGTGCCGTCCGGGCGCTCGCAGTGGCGCGTGCCGCGGGCTTCCCCGCGCGCGTCTCGACGGTCCGCTTCCGGGACGAGCTGACACTCGTCCTGCCCGGCGGACTCGAGCTTCGGCTCGGGGATGGGCGCTATCTCGCGCTCAAGCTGGAGGTGGCCCGGCGCGTCAAGGAGCAGGTGGCCCCCGACCCGAAGGGCGGGGTGCCGTACATCGACACGAGCGTGGTCGCACGACCGGTCGCGGGGGTCGAGTCTCAAGTCGAAGGTAGAGGTTGAGGGTGGCGATCATGCCCTGCGTTGCACCTCGTGTTGACACTGAGTGTTGGTCGACGTAGTCTCCGGCCTCGATCGTCCGAGCCGGCGCCGAGCTGAGGTACAGCCTCAGGTTCTGGAGATGCGATGAGAGACCCCTCAGGCAACTACCTCGCAGTGATCAAGGTCGTCGGCATCGGCGGCGGCGGCACCAACGCGGTCACGCGCATGGTCGACGCCGGCCTCGCGGGCGTCGACTTCATCGCGGTCAACACCGACGCGCAAGCGCTCCTGATGTGCGAGGCGGACGTCAAGATCCACATCGGCGCCCAGGCGACGCGCGGGCTCGGGGCCGGCGCGGATCCCGAGGTCGGCCAGGCCGCCGCCCAGGAGAGTCGCGACGAGCTGAAGGAGGCCCTGAAGGGCGCGGACATGGTTTTCGTGACCGCGGGTGAGGGAGGCGGCACGGGGACCGGCGCCGCGCCCGTCCTCGCGGAGCTCTCGCGCGAGCTCGGCGCCCTCACGGTCGGCGTCGTCACCCGTCCCTTCGCGTTCGAGGGGCGGCGGCGGGCGGATCAGGCCGAGCGGGGGATCGACGAGCTGCGCGAGCGCGTCGACACCCTGATCGTGATCGAGAACGACCGCCTGCTCCAGGTGGTCGAGCGCGACACCTCGATCATCAGCGCCTTCCGCCTCGCCGACGACATCCTGCGCCAGGGCGTGCAGGGCATCACCGACCTGATCACCGTGCCCGGCCTCGTCAACCTCGACTTCGCCGACGTGCGCACGATCATGCGGGATGCCGGCTCGGCACTGATGGGCATCGGCACCGCGACGGGCGAGGAGCGCGCGGCCGAGGCGGCCAGGGCGGCTGTCTCCTCGCCGCTGCTCGAGTCCTCGATCGAGGGGGCGACCGGGGTCCTGCTCAACATCACGGGAGGCAACGAGATCGGGCTGTTCGAGGTGAACGAGGCAGCGGAGGTCGTGACGTCCGCCGCCGACCCGAACGCCAACATCATCTTCGGCGCGGTGATCGACGAGTCGCTCGGCGACGAGGTGCGCGTGACCGTGATCGCCACGGGCTTCGGCGCGAGGCGTCGGAAACGCCGCGACGAGTCGCGCCCGATCGAGCCCGCCGTCTCGACCCGTCTGGCTCCGCGCCGGGAGCGAGATCGGGATCGCGACGCGGACGGCGAGGACGTCTTCGACGTTCCGCCCTTCCTGCGCGACTGAGCCTCACGGGGGGCGCGCCGGCGAGGCGTCGCGGCGCGGGGGCAGGCCGTGGGTACGATGACCGGCGATGCCGGCAGCGACACCGACCCGCTCCCTGGAGTTGCTCCTCGAGCGCGCGTTCCCCGATGCGGCCGAGGTGCGCGTCGTCGACCGCACGGGCGGCGGCGACCACTTCCAGGCGATCGTGACGAGCGATCGCTTCGCCGGCCTCCCGCTCGTCGAGCAGCATCGGCTCGTGTACGACGCGCTCGCCGAGCCGCTCGCCGACGGCACCATCCACGAGCTTCGAATCCGAACGAGAGGACCTGCATGAGCGAGCTGCGCGAGAAGATTCGAGACGTCATCGAGACCGAGCCGGTCGTCCTCTTCATGAAGGGCACGCCGCGCCTCATCATGTGCGGCAACTCGGACCGTGCGCTGCAGGCGCTGCGGGCTCTCGGCGCGCCGGTCACGTCGATCGACGTCCTCGGGGACCCGCAGATCAGGCAGGAGCTGAGCTCGCTCTCGGGCTGGCCGACGATCCCGCAGGTCTTCGTCAAGGGCGAGCTCGTCGGCGGCGCCGACATCGTCCAGGAGCTGGCCGAGAGCGGCGAGCTCGGCGCGACGCTCAGCTCCCGCCTCGGCGACGACTACGCCACGGGCGAGGAGCGCGTCGTCGACCTCCTCACGCCGGCACGCTGAGCCACCCGGTGCTGCGGGGCGGCCCGGCGGCCCGCCTCGTCAGCCTCGCCGTCGGTCTCCTCCTCTTCGCGGTCGGGATCGTCGGCTTCCTGCAGGCGCGGCTCGGCCTGCCTCCCTGGGACGTACTCCATCAGGGGATCGACGAGGCGACCCCCCTCTCGTTCGGGCTCGCGAACGTCGCTGTCGGTCTCGTCGTGCTCGTCGCCGCCGCGCTGCTCGGCGCGCGGGTCGCCCTCGGCACCTTCGCGAACGCGCTCCTCGTCGGCCTGTTCATCGACGGGCTGCTCTCGCTCGACGCCGTCGACCGGCTCGGCGAGGCACCGCTCGCGGCGCGCGTGACCACGCTCGCGATCGCGATCGGGTGCATCGGCGTCGGGACGGCGCTCTACATCGGCGCGAACT
>JACCZA010000271.1 GCA_013696185.1 Actinomycetota bacterium | reverse complement strand
TAGCGCACGATCGTGACCTTGCCCGTCTCGCGGTCGACCTCGACGACGCAGACATGGCAGCCGAAGGGAAAGGTGAAGTTCGGCGGGTCGAAGAAGGTCGTCTCCTCGAGGCCGGGCTCGACGCCCTCGGGCAGGTCGGCAGCGGCCCAGGCGGCGCCGATCACGTCCTGGATCGTCTGCTCGCGGTCGGGGGAGCCCTTGACGAAGAAGCGCCCCGCCTCCCACTCGAGGTCGTCCTCGGAGGCCTCCAGGGCGTGCGCCGCGATCTTGCGCGCCTTCGCCCGCACCTTCTCGATCGACTTCAGGAGCGCGACACCGCCGACCGCGAGGGAGCGGGAGCCGTACGTGCCGAGGCCGTAGGGGGCGAAGGCCGTATCCCCGTGGATCACCTCGACGTCGTCGAAGCCGATCCCGAGCTCCGACTCGACGATCTGCGACCACGTGGTGGCGTGGCCCTGGCCGTGCGGCGAGGTGCCGGTGATCACCGTCGCCTTGCCCGTCGGATGCAGGCGCAGCGTGCTCGACTCCCAGCCGGGTGCGCCTATGCCGATCGCCTTCGTGACGGCGCTCGGCGCGAGGCCCGAGACCTCGACGTAGGTGGAGAGGCCGATTCCGAGCAGGCGACCCTGCCCGCGGGCGCGCTCCCGCTCGGCCCGCAGATCGTCGTAGCCCACGAGCTCGAGCGCGCGGTCGAGCGTCCCGTCGTAGTCGCCGGAGTCGTACTGCAGGCCGGTCGCGCTGCCGTGGGGGAACTCGCGTACGAAGTTCTTGCGACGGACCTCCGCGGGATCCAGGCCGAGGCGACGGGCGAGGATGTCGACCATCCGCTCGATCATGTGGGTCGCCTCGGGCCGGCCGGCGCCACGGTAGGCGTCCGTCGGGGTCGTGTTCGTGAAGACGCAGTCGATCCGCAGGTTCACGTTCGCGATCGCGTAGGTGCCCGGCATCATGAAGAGCGTCAGGTGGGGGATCGACGGGCCGAGCAGCTGCAGGTAGGCGCCCATGTTCGCGAGCACGTGCGCGTCGAGGCCGACGATCGTCCCGTCCCGGCCCGCGTAGAGCTTCACGTACTGCACCTGGTCGCGGCCGTGGATCGTCGCGAGCATGTTCTCGGAGCGTCCCTCCGTCCACTTCACGGGCCTGCCGTCGAGCGCCTTCGAGACCGCGACCGAGACGTACTCCTCCGCATAGGTGTTCAGCTTCGAGCCGAAGCCGCCGCCGACGTCCGGGGTGATCACGCGCACCTTCGCCTCGCTGACGCCGTTGATCACGGCGACGAACGTCTTGACGAAGTGCGGCACCTGGGTCGAGGTGTAGAGCGTGACCTCGTCGCTCGCGGGGGTGTACTGGGCGACGACGCCGCGGGGCTCGATCGCGACCGGCGTCAGGCGCTGGTTGACGATGCGCTGCTCCACGATCACCTCCGCTCCCGCAACCGCCTGCTCGAAGCCCTCCGTCTCGTGGCGGATCGAGCAGCAGAGGTTGCCGGGCGCCTCGTCGTGCACCTGCGGCGCGCCGGCGGCGACCGCCGACTCGGCGTCGACGACGACGGGCAGCGGCTCGAGGTCGACCTCGACCGCCCCGGCCCCGTCCGCGGCGGCATAGCGGCTGTCCGCGACGACGACCGCGATCGGCTCCCCGACCATGCGCACCTTCCCGCGCGCGAGCGGCGGGCGCTCTGGCTGGACGGCGTCCCCGGTCGGGTTCGAGGCGCAGGGAACGCCGCCCTGGAAGGCGAGGTCATCGGCGGTGAAGACGGCCACGACACCTGGCAGCTCGAGCGCCGCCGCCGTGTCGATGCCGCGGATCTCGGCGTGCGCGAGCGTGCTGCGCACGAAGCCGAGATGGAGCATCCCCGGCAGGACGATGTCGTCGACGAAGCGGCCCTGACCGGTGATCAGCTCGGCGTCCTCCTTGCGCAGGACCGAGGCGCCGATGCCCCGCCCGCCGTCGGTGACGACCGCGGTCTGCGGCTCGGGCAGCTCGACCTGCATCGCCTGGAAGTGCTCGGCGTCGGTCTCCTCGGTGGGCGGCGGGTCGACCGGGTCGCGAGCGCTCACGCTCTCGCCTCCATCCGCGCGGCCGCCCTGACCGCGGCGACGATGTTCTGGTAGCCGGTGCAGCGGCAGAGGTTGCCCTCGAGGCCCTCGCGAATCTCGTCGTCGGTCGGCTCGGGCAGGCGCTCGAGGATCGCGGTCGCGGCCATGATCATGCCCGGCGTGCAGTAGCCGCACTGCAGGCCGTGCTCCTCGTGGAAGGCACGCTGCAGCGGGTGCAGATCGCCGTCTCGCGCGAGCCCCTCGATCGTCTGCACCTCGCGGCCGTCGGCGCCGAAGGCGAAGATCGTGCAGGACTTGACGGTCTCGCCGTCGAGGCGGACGGTGCAGGCGCCGCAGGTCGACGTGTCGCAGCCGACGTGGGTGCCGGTCAGGCCGAGCTCGTCGCGGAGCAGGTGGACGAGCAGCAGACGAGGCTCGACGGCCCGCTCGTAGGCCCGGCCGTTGACGGTGACTGCGACACGGACGAGCTCCGGCATCGGACCTCCTTCGGACGTTGACCGTCGACGCACGATCCTAACGCCGCCGCCGCACCCGTGTCACGCCTCGATGCGGTAAAGGCACAGCCGCCACGGCTCCGGCCACCATGGAACCGGACAGTCCCCAGGACGTCTCGCGAGCCGCCGTGGCTCCGCGCGGCAACTCCTCCGACCCGTCGTGGGCAGCGTCGCCGGCCGTCAGAGGCCGCGGCGCGGCCGGCCCCGTCAGCCGCGGACCGGCTCCTCGACCTCGACGTGGATGCGGTGGGGGGCCTGCCGGAGCGGCCCGCCGCCGCGGCCTGCCCGCGCCGCGAGGATCTCCGCGACGATCGAGAGCGCCGTCTCGGCCTGGCTGTCGGCGCCGATGTCGAGGCCGCACGGGCCCGAGATCCGCTCGAGCTGCGCCTCCGCGACCCCTGCCGCGAGCAGGCGGCCGCGCCGGCGCTCCTGGTTCCTGCGCGAGCCGAGCGCGCCGATGTAGAAGGCCTCGGAGGCGAGCGCCGCCAGCAGCGCCGGCTCGTCGAACTTGTCGTCGTGGGTCAGCACCACGACCGCCGTCTGGTGATCGGGCGCCACCTGGGCGAAGGCCTCCTGGGGCCAGGCGACGATCAGCTCGTCGGCGGTCGGGATCCGCTCGCGCGTGGCGAACTTCGCGCGCGCGTCCGCCACGATCGACGTCCACCCGAGGAGTTGCGCGGAGCGGCAGAGCGCCTCCGCCGTGTCGACCGCGCCGTAGACGAAGATTCGCGGCGGCGGCCCGTACACCTCGGCGAACACGCGCCTCCCGTCCAGCTCGAGCAGACGGTTCCGCCCGCGCCGCAGGATCTCGTCCGCGTGCTCGGCGAGCTCTGGGGGCCCGTCGCCGTCGACCCCGCCGCCCTCGACCGCGAGGAGCTTCCGACCGACCCCGTCCCCCTCGATCACGGTGAAGAGGACCGCACGCTCGCCGCGCTCGCCGATCGCGACGAGCTTGCCGACGAGGCTCACTCGACGCGCTCGACGAACACGTCGATCTCGCCGCCGCAGGGCAGGCCGACGCTCCACGCCTCGTCGTCGGAGATGCCGTAGGAGAGGAGCTTCGGCTCCCCGGTCTCGAGCACGGTCTGCGCCTCGACGAAGACGTCGCTCTCCACGCAGCCGCCGGACACCGAGCCGCAGAGGGCGCCGCTCTCAGAGATCGCGAGGCTCGCCCCGACCGGGCGCGGCGCCGAGCGCCTCGTGGCGACCACCGTGGCCACGACCACCTGCTCCCCCGCCTCGCGCCAGCGCTCGACGTCGGACAGGATCTCCTTCATGCTGCATGCCTCCTCTCGATGCCGGCGAGCACGCCCGCCAGCTCTTCCAGGCTGCTCAGAGTATGGCCCGCCAGGAAGCGGTCGACGTACGGCAGGGCGGCGCGCATCCCTCCGGCGAGCGGCTGGTAGGCGGGGTTGCCCTTGAGCGGGTTGACCCACACGACCGCGTAGGCGGCCCGCGCGAGGCGCGCCATCTCGGCCCCGACGCCGCCCGCATCCTGTCGCTCCCAGCCGTCGGAGACGATCACGACGACCGCGCCCCGCGACAGCGCGCGCCTCCCCCACACGTCGTTGAAGCTCTTGAGCGACGCACCGATCCTCGTGCCACTCGCCCAGTCGACGACGCTGCCGGCGGCCCGCTCGAGCGCCTGCTCGGGATCGCGTGTGCGCAGCTCGGTCGTCAACCGCGTCAGCCGGGTGCCGAACGCGAACACCTCCACGCCCGGCCCGCAGCCGACGAGCGCGTGCAGGAACAGGAGGAGCGCACGGCTGTAGGCCTCCATCGATCCCGACACGTCGCAGAGGACGACCAGCTTGCGCGGCCCATCGACTCTGCGGCGGAAGCGCGGGTCGATCGGGTCGCCGCCGCTCGCGAGCGACGAGCGCGCCAGGCGGCGCAGGTCGAGCTCGCGGCCGCGCGGATGGGGACGGAGCCGCCGCGTCCGGCGCCGCGGGCGAGCAGAGGCGATCGCCGTCATCAGCGCGCGTGCCCGCGCGAACTCCTCCGGCGTCATCGACGAGAAGTCCTTCGCGCGCAGCACCTCGTCGGCGCTCCAGCCGACGGTGACCTCGCCGGCGCTCTCGGACTGCTCGGGCCCCCGGTCCGCGTCGCCTCGGCGCCCCTGTAGCACCTGCCCGCGCACGGGATCCGGCGCGAGCCGCCTCGGCGGGCGAACGGGCGCCCGCAGGAACCAGGCGTTGAACGCGCGGTCGAAGGCGTCCAGCTCCTCGCGCCGCGTCACGAGCGTCGTGCGGAGCGTCCAGTAGACGTCGTCGCGGCACGTCAGATCGATCTGGTCGAGGCCGGCGAGCGCGTCCTCGAGCCGGCCTGGACCGACCTCGAGGCCCGCCTCGCGGAGGACGCGGCCGAACGTGACGACGTGGCGCAGGACGGCGCTACCGGCCACTGCGCGCCTCGGCGACGAGCGCGACGAGATCGCTGTCGCGGACGAGCTGGAAGTCCTCGTGGTACTTGAGCACCGAGCCGAGCGTCGACTCGACGAGCCCCGCGTCGAGCTCCCGCTGCCCGAGCGCGGCGAGCGCCTGCGTCCAGTCGATCGTCTCGGCGACGCCCGGCGGCTTGGCGAGGTCGATCGTGCGCAGCCGCTCGACGAAGCGAGCAGCCTGCTCGGCGAGGCGCGCCGGAACGTCCGGCACGCGCAGCTTCACGATCTCGATCTCGCGCTCGAGCGTCGGGTGGCCGATCCAGTGGAAGAGGCAGCGCCGCTTGAGCGCGTCGTGCAGCTCGCGCGTGCGGTTCGAGGTCAGGATCACGATCGGCCGGCGCCGCGCCGAGATCGTCCCGAGCTCGGGAATCGTGATCTGGAAGTCGGAGAGGATCTCGAGCAGGAAGGCCTCGAACTCGTCGTCGGCCCGATCGATCTCGTCGATCAGGAGCACGACCGGCAGCTCGCTCTCGATCGCCTCGAGCAGCGGCCGCCGGATCAGGAACTCGCGGCCGAACAGCTCCGCCTCGTCGACCGTCCCCTCCTGCGCCGCGCGGATGTGCAGGAGCTGGCGCGCGTAGTTCCACTCGTAGACGGCGTGCGCGACGTCGAGCCCCTCGTAGCACTGCAGCCGGATCAGCCGCGCCCCGGTCGCCCGGGCGAGCGCCTTCGCGGCCTCGGTCTTGCCGACGCCGGCCTCTCCTTCCAGGAGCAGCGGCTTCTCGAGGCGAAGCGCGAGGAAGAGCGCCGTCGCGAGGCCCTCGTCGGGGAGGTACGACGCACGCTCGAGCGCGCCTCGTAGCTCCTCGATGGTCGCGTGCTGCACGCGCTGAAGTGTAGGGACGAGCCCAGTACACTCGCCCGCAAACCGCGACAGAAGGTGGCCGATGACCGCTCCTGAAGTGCTGGTTCCCGCGTCGCTGGAGGAAGCCGTGGCTGCCTTCGGCGACGGCGCAGACGTGACCGTCGTCGCCGGCGGGACGATCCTCATGCCCGAGCTCACCTACGGCCGGCTTCAGCCCGCGCGCGCGCTCCTGCTCACGAGGACGGGCCTCGACACGATGCGCCGGGAGAACGGCACCGTGCACCTCGGCGCGACACTTCCCGTGGCGGCGCTCGAGGACGCCCCCGAGCCGCTCGCCTCCGCGGCGAGGCACGTCGCCGACCCAGAGGTCCGCGCCCAGGGCACCGTCGGCGGCAACCTCTGCGCGGCGCACGCCGCCGAGGCCCCCCGCGGCGACCTGCAGGCACCGCTGATCGCGCTCGGGGCGCGGATCCGCTCCACGGGGTCGGGCGGCGAGCGCACGCAGCCGGTCGAGGAGTTCCTCGCGGCCGCACCGACGGGCCGCCTCGTGCTCGGGATCGAGTTCGAGGAGCCGCAGGCCGGAGCCTGGGCCGCGCTCGACCGCCCGCACGCCCACGACTACACGGCGCTCGCGGTCTCCGCCTGTCGCGGGGCCGACGGCTCCGACCACCTGGCCGCGTCCGGGGCCGCGCCGCGCGGCATCCGCCTCGCCGCCGCCGAGGCCGCCTACGCCGAGACCGGCGATGCGGGGCGGGCCGGCCGGGATGCGGTGCGAGACGCGAAGTTCGCCGACGATGCCCTCGCCTCGACCTGGTACCGGGAGCAGATGCTGCCGGTACTCGTCGGGCGGGCCCTCTCCCAGCTCGAGGAGGCTGCATGAACCTGACGGTCAACGGCGTCGAGGCGCGGCTGGTCAGCCCGCCGCTCGCCTCGCTCCTGCACGTCCTGCGCGAGGAGCTCGGCGTCACGAGCCCCAAGGCGGGCTGTCAGCAGGGGGGGTGTGGTGCCTGCACGGTGCTCGTCGACGGCGAGCCGCGCCGTTCCTGCCTCGTGCCGCTCGCGACGATCGAGGGCGCGCGGGTCACCACCGTCGAGGGCCTCGGCCGGCCCGACGACCTCGCGCCCGTCCAGGCCGCCTTCCACGAGGGCTACGCCGCGCAGTGCGGCTTCTGCACCTCGGGGATGCTGATCGCCGCCCACGCCTACGTCGAGCGGGGCGGCACCGACGAGCGGGGGGCGATCCTCGAGGCGCTCGGCGGCCACATCTGCCGCTGCACGGGCTACGCCAAGATCGTCGCCGCCGTCTCGGCGGCAGCCCGCGGCGACGTGGCCACCCAGGCAGTCGAGGCGAGCTACGAGCCCGTGCCCGGCGAGCCCGAGGTGCTGGTCAAGGGGAGCCCGGCGTGAAGGCCGTCGGCGCACGGCTGCCGCGCTACGACGGTCTCGCCCACGTCACCGGCAGGACGACCTACGTCGACGACGTGCGCGTGCCGAGGACGCTCTGGACGAAGGCGCTCCGCTCGCCGCACCACTCGGCGCGCATCGCCTCGCTCGACACGAGCCGCGCCGAGCAGCACCCGGGCGTCCGCGCCGTCGTCACGCACGAGGACGTCCCGAAGAACGTCTACGGGCACCTCGAGGCGCTCGGCGTCCCCGGCGACGAGCCGCTGCTCGCCGAGGGCGAGGTGCGCTACCGCGGCCAGCCGATCGCGGCTGTCGCGGCGGAGGACGAGGCGACCGCCCGCGAGGCGCTCGAGCTGATCGAGGTCGAGTTCGAGGAGCGCGAGCCGCTCTTCGACATCCGCAAGGCGTTCGATCCCGGCGCTCCCACGGTGCACGAGTGGGGCCCCGCCTTTCCGCACTTCGGGCCGCACGACCACCGCCGCGTGCGCAAGGGCGACGTCGACGCGGCGTTCGAGCGGGCCGACACGATCGTCGAGGGCGTCTACCGCCCGGGCGCGATCGAGCACGTCCCGCTCGAGCCCCAGGTCGCGCTCGTCGTGCCCGAGGCGGACGGGCGGCTGACGATCTACTCCTGCACGCAGGCGATGTACTTCTCGATGGGCGTGGTCGCCCAGCACCTGCAGCTGCCGCTGAACAGGCTCAAGTTCGTCGGCGGCACGGTGGGCGGCGGCTTCGGGGGCAAGGTCGACACGGCCTCCGAGACGATCGCCGCCCTGCTCGCGGTCAAGGCCGGGCGGCCCGTCAAGTGGCGCTGGACGCGCGAGGAGGAGTTCCTCGCCTCGTCGACCCGAGCCCCCTGGCACATCGAGCTGGCCGACGCCGTGACGAAGGACGGCTGGATCCTCGGCCGCCGCACCCTGACGCTGCACGACGCGGGCGCGTACACCCGCTTCTCCTCCTACGGCCTCACGAAGCACGCGTTCCACCACTCGGGCGCCTACACGATCCCGAACGTGCACTTCGACGGCTACGTGCTCTACTCGAACCGGGTGCCGACGACCGCGATGCGCGGCTTCGGCGTCACCTCGGTCTCCTACGCGGTCGAGCTGCACATGACCCGGATCGCCGAGGTGCTCGGGATCGACCCGTTCGAGCTGCGGCTGCGGAACGCGAACCGGATCGGCGACACGACGCCGAACCTGGTGGTGCTCAAGGATCCCTCCACGGTGCCGGTGATGCTCGCGGCGGCGGAGCGGGTCGGGATCGAGCTCGCGCCCGAGTACCGGGCGATGACGAGCGAGCCGCGCTCGGGCGAGCTGCTCCCAGAGCACCTCGCGGGCGCGGTCTCGCGGACGAACGGAAAGGAGGCAGGCTGATGGCCAGGCACCGCGGCCGCGGGGTCGCCACGATCGAGTACCCCACCGGCATGAACCAGAACGGCGATCCCAGCCAGGCCTGGGTGAAGCTGAAGCCGGACGGGCGCGTGGACGTCTTCGCGGGCACCGTCGACATCGGCCAGGGCTCGAAGACGGTGCACACGCAGATCGTCGCTGACACGCTCGGCGTCCCCTACGACTGGGTGACGATGGACAACACGAACACCGACTCCTCGCCGGTCTGCACCGGCACCTTCGCCTCCCGCGGCACCTTCATCGGGGGCAACGCGGTGCGTTATGCGGCCGAGCGGGCGCGCGAGCGCATCCTCGACATCGCGGGCAAGGAGCTCGAGATCGACCCGTCCGATCTCGAGGTGGCCGACGGCGACGTCGTCGTGAAGGGCTCGCCCGACCGCAAGCTGTCGGTCGGCGACGTCGCTGCAGCGGCCACGTGGACCTACGGCGAGCTGATCACCGGCACGGGGGCGGCGCTGAAGCCGTTCGCCGAGGTGGACGACGACACGGGCGCGGTCACGGAGGAGCCGCACGCGGCGATCTCCTACGCGGCCTGCGTCGCCGACGTCGAGGTCGACGACGAGACGGGCGAGGTGACCGTGCTGCGGCTCGTGCAGGTCTACGACGTCGGCCGGGCGATCAACCCGACGCTCGTCGAGGGCCAGATCGAGGGGGGCGCGCTGATGGGCCTCGGGCTCGGCCTGCTCGAGGCTTCGTACCCGTACTACCCCTCGCCCGAGCACCGCGGAGGCGAGTTCGGGGCTTACCTGGCGCCGTCGATGGACGACCTGCCCGAGCTCGACAACGTGATCCTCGAGAACCCTTCCGCCGACGGGCCGTTCGGTGCCAAGGCGATCGGGGAGATGGCCAACAACGCCCAGCCGCCGGCGATCTGCTCGGCGATCTTCGACGCCGTGGGCATCTGGGTGACCGAGTGCCCGGCCACGCCCGAGCGGGTGCTGCGGGCGCTGCAGGCCCGGGCCGAGCCTCGCCGCGAGGGCAAGCGCGTGATCTTCGACGAGGAGATCTCCCTGCGCCGGGTGGCGTCGAAGGAAGGCGTGGCGAAGCTGATCGACGGTGGCTGACCCCTCGCCCTTTCGCAGCTGGACCGGCATGGAGCCCTTCGCCATCTTCGGCGGCGTCGGGCTCCATGCGGTCGGCGGCGAGCAGGTGCTGCTCTGCCGGGTCACGTACGAGCCCGGGACGACGGTGTCGCGCCACGCTCACGAGGCGACCGAGCAGGTGATGGCGGTGATCGAGGGCGACCTGCGCATGACGATCGGCGAGGAGACGAGGGAGCTCCGCCCGGGCGACGTCGCCGTCGTCAACCGCGGGGTCGAGCACGAGCTCGTCTCGCGGGGCGGGTGCACGTTCTTCGAGGCCCTCTCCCCCGTGCCGCTCGACCACGTGGCAGACCGCGAGCGAGACCTCGTCCTGGGCGAGGCGGGCGGATCGCTCCACGTCGCGCGGTAGGCGCGACGCAGCCTGCGCGGCGGGCTACGAGGACCCGGCGGCGCGCGCGAGGCGGGCGGCTTCCGATGCTCCGCCCCGCCAGGGATCCCCGTGGCCGGGCAGGAGCGTGCCGGCACCCGTCTCCGCGATGCGGTCGAGCGAGAGCAGCGCCTGCGGAGAGTTCGCCGTCGCGCCCGAGGCGATGATGCGCGGGCCGCGCTCGCCCGTGAAGGGGTTGCACGTGACGAGCGCGTCGCCGGTGAAGAGGACGTCGCGCTCGGGCAGGTGCACGGCGCTGTGCCCCCAGGTGTGCCCCGGAGTCGCGACCACGCGCGGCTTGCCGGGCACGCCCTCGAGCGCCTCGCCGTCGACGAAGGTCCGCAGCTCGCGCACGGGCTTCGCCGTGAAGGCGTGCGTCGCCAGCATCGCGGCCATCGCGGAGCGTCCGGCCGAGTACCGCGCGTAGCGGAGCGAGCTGCGCTGCGACTTCGCTGCGCGGAAGCGGCTCCCGATCAGATCGGCGTCGGGGGCGGGCGCATAGATCACCGCGCCGAGCTCCCGGCGCGCCCGCTCGGCGAAGCCGAGATGGTCGACGTGCGCGTGGGTGAGCACGATCGCCTCGAGCGCACCCGAGCGCCCGCCGAGCGCCCGCTGCAGGTCGTCCCAGGCCGGCGGCAGGCCGGCGTCGATCGCCGCGAGGCGGCCGTCCTCCTCCACGAGGTACCAGTTGACGAAGTGGCTGCGGAAGCGGCGGATTCCCTCGGCGACCTGTTCCATCCCGCCGGTCTGTCCCGCGGCGGAGGGAGCTAAACGAGGCTCACGTCAGCGGGGCGAGCGCGAGCTCCAGCGGCGGGGCGGCGCGCACGATCGCCTCGGTCTCCCGCGCGTGCAGGAGCGTCGTGCGCACGATCGACTTCGCGCGCGCGAAGTTGTCGAGCCTGGTCGGGACCGGGCCGACGCGGTTGCCGAGGGCGTACCCGGCGGCGTTCTGCCCGATCGCGCGGTAGGAGTCGAGCGTCAGGAGCGGCGCCATGCCGAAGAGCTCGAGGTTGTCGAGCGGCTGCAGGTCGGCGCGGTGGATGAGCGCCGTCCCCTTCGACTGCAGCCCGACGGCGACGCCCGAGCCCGAGATCCGGGCGCCGTCGTGGCCGACGAAGGCAACGTCTGAGACGCGGCGGACGCGGACGAGGCGCGGCTCGGCGCCGCCGGCGCGCACGCCCTCGAGGAGCGCCTCGAGCACCGCGCGGTGGGAGAGCCCGCCGATCGTCTCGTGGAGCGCCGTGCCGAACGCGGGGCCGACGGCGATCACGACGTCGTCGGGCGCCACGCCGGGCAGCGCCTCGCCGAGCTCGACGACCACCGGCGGCCGCTCGGCGGCGCCGTTCTCCACGAGGTCGCGCGCCCGGAGCACGTGCGGCAGCGCCTCCAGCCTGGCCCGGCGCTCCCCCTCGAGCCGGTAGCCCGTCCCCGGTCCCGTGTAGCGGTTCGGATCGCTGACGGCCGACTCGACCGCCCCGTCGGGGTCGATCACGGCCGAGGTCTGGAGGTAGTCCGCCGCGATCCGCTGGCGCTGGATGCCGAGCACCGCCTCGGCGATGTCGCCAAAGCCGCTGCCGTCGAGCGCGCGCGCGAGGTCGAGGCCGCTGATCTCCTCGGCGAGCACCCGATCGGCAGCGGTCACGTCGGCGGCGCGGTCCCGGTCGGGCAGCTCGCTGCTGTCGCGCCCGTAGGTCGCCGCCTCGACCTCCTCGTCGCTGATCGGGGGGAAGCCGAAGCGCGCGAAGACCGCCTGGATCGCCCGCGCTGCCCGCTCGCGCACGCGCACCGCCTCTCCCTCGGCGAGCGGCTCGATGCCGGCATCGACGCCCCAGTCGCGCTGTAGCGTCAGCCATTCGTCGATGTCGTCCGCGTCGTAGTTGCCGCCGCCGAACATGTTGTCCTCGCGCGGCATGATGCTGTAGCCCGAGGTGACGAAGTCCGTCCCCGGCAGGAACTGGCCCATCAGCTTCGCGGCGCGGCGGGTCGGCGAGTGCGAGGCGATTGCGTCGTTCCCCGAGGCGACCTCGAGGTCGAGCCAGGCCGCGAGCACGTTCTCGGCGAGGATCGCGCGTGTGCCGCCCGGGAGGCTGAGCACGAGCGCGACGCAGCTGATCGAGCCGTTCTGCACGCCCTGCGAGCCCGCCGCCCTGATCGTGGCGAGGCAGCGCGCCTCGAGGTAGAGCATCGAGCAGCCCTGCGCGTGGCCCATCAGCGCCTCGGAGCCGCCGCCCGAGGTGAAGCGCACCTTTACGCCGCGTGAGGCGTAGGCCGAGGCGAGGAACGCCTTCGACCACGGCGTGTCGTCGCCGTCCACGAAGACGGGCTCCGTGCCGTAGACCGAGAGCGTCTCGGCGTAGGTCGTCAGCCCCTGGATGGCGAGCGCGAGCGAGCGGCGCTCCTCGATCGCGCACTGCGTCATCACGCCCGAGCGCCCGGTCTGGGAGCCGACGAGGAGCGCCATCGCGTTCAGCGGTGCGTAGCGCGAGACCCCGACCGTCGTCTCCAGCTCGGCGAAGCCCCGCGCCGCCGCCTCGGCGGCATCGGCAGCGAGCAGCGCCGGGTTCTCCTTCAGGTTCGTGACGTGGGCCTGGTTCGCCGGGCGCCGCCGGGCGCGCAGCTTCTTGAGCGCGAACATCAGCTCGACCGGGTCGAGCAGGCCGACGACGCGCGCGAGCCGGGCCGGCGTGAGGCCGCGCGAGAGGCGGACGAGCTCCTCGCGCGGCACGTCGACGTCGACGAGGCGGCGCGCGAGCTCGACGTCCTCGATCCCGGCCGCTTCGGCCGCGACGTCGAGGTCGAGCCCGTGCCGGGCGATGAAGTGGTCGATCACGTCCCACTCGTCCTCAGCCCGGCCGTCGATCGCCACGATGCGGCCGTCTGCGAGCTCGAGGCCGGGCTCCGGATCCCCCGGGCCGTTCAGCGCGACGAGGCCGAGCTCGGGCTCGGGCGCGATCAGGGGCTCCCGGCGGAGCTCGCGCCCCTCCCGGCTCGTGAAGCGCCTAGAGCGCTGCCCGCTCACCGGCGAGGAGCCCGCGGCGGGCGTAGACACCGGCCGCCTCGCGCACGAAGGTCGCGTTCAGGTGCGCCCCGTACTCGTGCTCGAGCCGCTCGGCCCAGGCCTCGAGCTCGGAGGAGCTCGAGCGGTGCGGACGGAGCGCCGTGTAGATCTCGAGCATCACCTCGCGCGGCACCGCGGAGAGCTCGGCCGCGCGGGCGAGGTTCTGGGCCAGCTGCGGGCGCGCCGCTGCCTGGGCGACCGCCGCCTGGCGGCGGAGCGTCTCCGGCGTCGCGCGGAGATCGTCGGCAGTCAGCTCTCCGGAGCGGAGGGCGTCCAGCGTGACGCTCGCGAGCGGCTTCCCCGACGGCGTCGTCACGAGGTCCGGGCGGCGCGTCCCGAGCGGATAGTCGGAGCTCGGGTCGAAGTCCACGCCCGTGAGCTTACTCCCGGCCCGCGGCGGGCCTGCTCGGGCGCGGCGCGTGCCGGCGAGGCCGAGGGCTGTGGATCGCCCGACAAGATCCCGGCACGGATCGGCGCAACGCTCTTCGAGTACGCGTGCTACCGGGGTCTGACCCCTCTCGAGACGTGCGCCCCGGAGAGCCCGCTCCGACGCCGCCCCACGAGACACTCTCGACACGGATCGGCGCAACGCTCTTCGCGGCGGCGTGCTACCGGGGTCTGACCCCCGAGCCGCGGCTGAGGATGATCGGAGACACCCCCGGCACGGATCGGCGCAGCGCTCTTCGCGCCGGCGTGCTACCGGGGTCTGACCCCGTTCGAGGCGCGTGCCGCGGGAATCCCACTCGTACGCCGCGCCGGCGGCTCAGCGCCGCAGGCGCTGGAACGCGGCGAAGGCGGGCTTGCGGCGGCCGGACCGCGTCACCAGCCCCGACTGCCAGCCGTCGAGGCGCGCCTCGTCGCGCAGCAGGAACCAGAGCATCATGTCGATCCGCGGATTTCTGCGCGCGATCGCGAAGGCCTGGGTGAGGTAGCGCGCCTGGAGGCTCCAGGAGACGCCGAAGAAGGGGTCGGGCGGGCTCGTCTGATAGCCGTACTCGGTGATCCAGAGCCGCTTGCGCCCGTAGAGGCGGTCGAGCTCCGCGACGAGGGCGTCGATGTTGGCGAGGGTGATCGCCGTGCGACCGCCCGGCCGCGTCGAGGGCGTCTCGCTCGGCCCGCCGTAGTACGCCTGGTGGGCATAGGCGTCGAAGCCGCGCGCGCCCGCCCTCTTCATCGCGCGCAGGAACGCGAGCGGCGACACCGACGGCCTCGCGCCACGGGGATTGTTGTTGCCGCGGGGCGCCGTCACGCCGCAGGCGACCCGCTCGCCGCGAAGGCCCGTGGCGTGGACGCCGTCGACGATCGCGTTGCAGATCCGCGCGTAGTCGACGGCGCTCTGGACCGCCCAGCGATTCGGTCCGACGCGCCGGTACTGCGGCACGAGCCCGAGCCGGAGGTTCGGCTCGTTCCACGCGATCCAGTGGCGGACGGCGGGCAGGACACGGCCGTCGGGGCGGCGGAAGGTGCCGCTATAGCGCAGCGCCGCCGCGTAGGCGAAGCGCTCGAGGTGCGCCGGCTTCAGCGGCGCCACCTGCGGCAGACCGACCCCGTTCGCCCACACGGGCGTGCCGAAGATCGAGAAGATGACCCGCACGCCCTGCCGGTCGGCCTGGAGGACGGCGCGGTCGTAGATGCCCCAGTCGTAGGCCGGGTCGGCCGGGTCGGCGCCGTTCCCGGGGCGGAGGCGCGCGACGCCGATCCTCCCGCCCCAGTTGAGGTTCACGCGCAGGAGTTGCGCGCGCAGCGTGCGGAGTTGCGGGAAGAACCTGTCGGGATTGCCCGTCAGCGCCTCTGCGTGCTCGACGATGCCGACTTGGAGGGCGGGCGAGGCGGTCGCGGCGGGGACGCACAGGCCGGCGAGGACGAGCACGACCGCCGCGAGGAGCGAGAGACGTCGAGGAAGCATCGCCTCGTCTATGACGCCGGGCGCGCGCACGCGGTTTGCCTTTCGCCTCGCCTCCCGTCGAACCTTTACCACTCGTCCCCCGTCCGGGTGACGGCCGCCTCTGCGACGATCGCCGGCGTGGCGAGCCTCGAGGTCGTCGACACGCCGGAGCAGGCCGCGCGGCAGATCCTGCCGCCGCTCCTCGTCCGCCGGCCAGTCGAGCGGGCGCTCGACGCGGCGGGTCTCGGTGAGGGCCCGATCGAGGCCGAGCGGATCGGCGAGGGCCACTCGAACGTGACGTACCTCCTGCGCCGCGGCGCCGAGCGCTTCGTCCTGCGCCGTCCGCCCCGTCCGCCCCTGCCGCCCTCCGCGCACGACGTGCTGCGCGAGGCACGGCTGCTCGAGGCGCTCGAGCCAACCGCCGCGCGCACGCCGAGGGTGCTGCTCGCCCACGCCGACGAGGCAGCGCTCGGGGTGCCCTTCTACGTGATGGAGCCCGTCGAGGGCGTCGTCGTCGGCGCGCACCTCGCGCCCGCCCACGACACCGAGGAGGAGCGCCGCAGGATCGGCACGGAGCTGATCGACGCGCTCGCTGAGCTGCACGCGGTCGACTGGCGCGCGGCGGGGCTCGAGGGCTTCGGCCGCCCGGAGGGATACCTCGAGCGCCAGCTGCGCCGCTTCTCGGGCCTCTGGCAGCTCACGCACACGCGCGAGCTGCCGCTGATCGAGGAGGTCGCCACGCGCCTGGCGCGCACCCTCCCCGCCTCCCCGCCCTCGACGATCGTCCATGGCGACTACCGGCTCGGCAACACGATCTACTCGCACGCGGCGCCCGCCCGGTTGCTCGCGATCCTCGACTGGGAGCTCGCGACGATCGGCGACCCGCTCGCCGACGTCGGCTACCTCACGGCGACCTACTCCGAGCCCGGCGCCCCTGACGCGCCCCTCCAGCTCACCCCCGTCACCCGGGCTACCGGCTTCCCCTCGCGGGCAGAGCTCGTCGCACGCTACGAGCGGGCCAGCGGCCGCAGCGTCGGGAACCTGCCCTGGTACCAGGCGCTCGCGCTCTGGAAGAGCGCGATCTTCCTCGAGGGGAACTACCGCCGCTGGCTCGCCGGCACGACGGACGACGCCTGGTACGCGACGCTCGACGTCCGCGTGCCCGCGCTCGCGGAGGCCGCGCACGAGCTCGTGCGGCAGGCCGCGTGAGGGCCCTGCTCGTCGACTACGGCGGCGTCCTGACGACGAACGTGTTCGAGTCCTTCCGGGCCTTCTCGCGCGCGGAGGGGCTCGAGCCCGACGCGCTCGTCCGCGTGCTGCGCGAGCAGCCGGAGGCCCTCGCCGAGCTGGAGCGCCTGGAGCGCGGCGAGCTCGGCGACGCCGAGTTCTCCTCGTCGCTCGGCACTCGGCTCGGCGTGGCCTCGCACGAGCGCCTTATCGAGCGCCTACTCGACGGCGCGGTGCCCGACGAGCGGCTGATCGGCGCGGTGCGCGCCGCCCGGCGGGCCGGCTTCGCCACGGGCGTCGTCTCGAACTCCTGGGGCACGGGCCTCTACAGCCGCGCCGGCACCGTGCTCGAGCTGTTCGACGCCGTCGTCCTGTCGGGCGAGGTCGGTCTGCGCAAGCCCCAGCCGGAGATCTTCCTGCTGGCTGCCGAGCGCATCGGCGCGTCGCCCGAGGGGTGCGTCTTCGTGGACGACCTGCGCGCCAACTGTGCCGGAGCCGCGGCAGTGGGGATGACGCCGGTGCTCCACCGGGACTCCCGCGAGACGGTCGCCGAGCTCGAGCGGCTGCGCGCGGGCGGGGCGCGGGTGGCGGTGCTCGACCTCCGGGTGGAGGGAGCTGCGCAGGGCACGCTCGCGCTCGCGGGCGACGTCACCCGCTCCGCCGATCTCGACGCCGCCGTCGGGCGCGTGGAGACCGAGCTCGGCGGGCTCGACATCCTCGTCTGCTGCGCCGGGGTCAGCGGCGACTCGCTGCGCACGGTCGAGGTCAGCGACGCCGAGTGGGAGCGCGTGCTCGCGATCAATGCGAGCGGCACCTTCTACGCGAACCGCGCCGCCCTGCCGGGGATGACCGCCCGCGGCTACGGGCGCATCGTCAACATCGCCTCGATCGCGGGCAAGGAGGGCAACCCGATGGCCGCTGCCTACTCGGCCAGCAAGGCGGCGGTGATCACGCTGACGAAGGCGATCGGCAAGGACGTGGCAGGCAGCGGCGTACTCGTCAACTGCATCGCGCCCGCCGTGATCGAGACGCCGATGCTCGGAGACATGACCGAGGAGCACATCGGCTACATGGTCGAGCGCATCCCGCTCGGCCGGATGGGAAAGCCCGAGGAAGTCGCGGGCCTGATCGCCTACCTGGCGAGCGAGGACATGGCTTTCTCGACCGGCGCCTGCTTCGACCTGTCGGGCGGCCGCGCCGTCTACTGACGGCCTGTAGGGTGATGCTACCCTACGTAGGTGAAGAAGACGAGCCTGTATCTCGACCCCGAGGTCGATAGCGCGCTCGCGCGCCTCGCTGCGACGCAGGGCATCACGAAGGCCGAGGCCATTCGACGAGCGTTGGCGCACGCGGTCTCGGAGACGCGCCGGCCACGTATCTCCGCCATCGGCGTCGGACGGGGCCCGGGAGACGTTGCCGAAGCCGTGGATCGCCATCTCGCCGAGACGCACTTCGGCGCGTGATCGTCGTCGATACGTCGGTCCTGTACGCCCTGCTCGACCGCCGTGACGGCAGACATCGACAGGCGCTGACCTGGTACGAGTCGTTCGACGGGGACCTCGCGACCACCCCGCTGGTTCTCGCCGAGACGGATCACCTCGCCTCGACGAGGGCGGGCGCTCAAGCAGCTCGCGCGTTCAGGCGTGACGTCGCCGCGGGGGTCTACGCGGTCGAATGGTGGCCTCGAGCTGGCGCGGAGAGCGTCAAGGTCGCGGAGGGCTACCGCGAACTCGGAGTCAGTCTCACGGACGCCTCGCTCGTCGCACTCGCAGCGCGTATCTCCACGACGACCATCGCGACCTTCGATGAGCGGCACTTTCGCGCAGTCCGTCCAGCGCGCGGTGGAAGATCCTTCAGGCTCCTACCGGCCGACGCGGGTTCATGAGGCCACGCTGAAGGCGTCGTGTGTCGTACACGCTCGCTGTGAGCTGCAGATAGAACGATTCGCTCGGAGAGCTATGGCCCGAGCAAAGCACTGTTAGGGAGAAGTCGCGCATGTGTCCCTTCTGACTCGGACTGCCAGGAGACGCGGTCGAGCCCGTCGTAGGCGTAGCTCCGCTCAGTAGCCGGCAGCCGCGCCGGCCAGGCTGCGCGGATCCGAGGCTCCCGCCAGATGCTCCTCGCCGACGGCGATCGCGTGCGCCTCGCCGAAGCCGTGCTCCCACGACCCGGCGCGCTCGACCCGGTGCCCGCGTCGCTCGAGCGCCCGGAACCAGTCCGGTGGGGCGTGGGCCTCGACGCGCACCGTCACCTCGCCGCCCGCCGCCCACGTGTCGAGCTCGGGGTGCGGTCCCGTGAGCACCCAGCGGGGCGCCGCGATCGCCTCCCCCGTCTCCTCGCCCGCGGCGAGCCGCCGCACGAGCAACTGCAGCACGATCTGCGGCTGGCTGTCTCCGCCCATCGACCCCAGGAGCAGGTCGAGCGAGCCGTCGGGGCGCGTCACGAGCGCCGGTGAGAGCGTGTGCGGCGGCCGCCTGCCCGGGCCGTACTCCGCCGGGTGGCCTGGGACGAGCGAGAAGCCCGAGCCGCGGTTCTGCAGGAAGATCCGCACCCCGGGGACGACGAGCAGCGAGCCCCACCCCCAGAAGTTCGACTGGATCAGCGAGACGCCCGTGCCCTCCTCGTCGAGCGCGCAGAGGAAGATCGTCCCCCCGCCGCCGTAGGCGTCGCCGAGCCGCGCCGCCCGCCCGGGGTCGATCGCGCGCAGCCGCGGCTCGAGCCGCTCGGAGGCGATCAGCGCCGCCCCGTCGGCGTGCTCGTGCAGCACGTCGCCCCGATCGAACGCCGCCTGACGCGCCGCCTCGACGAGGAGGTGCGCCCAGCGACCGTCCGCGGGATCCGGGAGCTCGAGGCGCTCGGCGATCCAGGCGCCGGCGAGGGAGAGGTAGCCCTGCGAGGCCGGCGGGACGGTCCACACGCGCCGCCCCCACACCTCGACGCCGAGCGGCCGGACCCAGTCGGCATGCGGGCGCACGAGGTCCTCCGCCGCGTACTCGCCGCCGCCGAGCGCGAGCAGCCCCTCGCCGAACT
>JACCZA010000267.1 GCA_013696185.1 Actinomycetota bacterium | reverse complement strand
CGCCCGGACGGCGCCCCGCACGTGGGGGTCCGTCAGGGTGTCGCCGGCGGCGAGCGGCGCGTCTGCCGGCATCCACACCCGCCCGAGCCCGAGCCCGCGCCCTGCGCCGTCGAGCGGTCGCAGCACGCGCCCCCGGGTCGAGACGAGCCAGCGCTCGGCCCCGCGCCTGAGCACGGCCACGGGCCGCTCGGGGACGACCCAGACCCTGAGCGTGCTCGGGAAGCCACGGTCGTACGAGGAGGCGGCGACATCGGGAACGTCGGCCAGAGCGCCCCGTACCCGCCTTCCGTCGAGCCCGACGAGGTTGGCGCCGAGAAGGGGGTCGAGAGCCGCACGCACCTGCCGCGCGACCTCGGGCGAGGCTCCACGCACCTCGATCCCGCGAACGGCGAAGACGGGGGTCGAGCGCACGAGCAGGTAGGCGCCGGCTCCGACCACGACCGCGAGGATCGCGAGTGCGCCCGTCAGGCGTGAAGGCGCGAGACCGGCGAGGCTCGGCAGAGCAGGAGCGCGGCTCGTGACGGCCGCCCGCAGGCGCGGCGCACTCCTCCCCAAGGTGGCCACGGACGCCCCTTCGCCGCGCCGCTCACGTCTCCTCGCGCCGCGGGTGGTCGGGAGCGAGCGAGGCCAGCGCGATCGGCCCGAGCAGCTGCACCTCGTGCTCGAGCACGACCCCGAAGGCCTCCCGCGCACGCCGCCGCGCCTCGTCCATCAGCCAGAGCGCTTCCGACGTGCGGGCACCACCCGCGTTCTCGATGAAGTTGGCGTGCTTGGGGGAGATCTGCGCCCCACCGCGGCGGAAGCCCTTGAGGCCACAGGCCTCGAGCAGTCGCCCCGCCGTCAGCTCGTGCTCGGGGTTCTTGAAGACGCTGCCGAAGGTGCGCCGGTTCGTGGGCTGGGCCGCCTTGCGCCGGGCCTGGAGCTCGGCGATCGTGGCGCGGATCTCCTCGCGCGGGCGCTCCCGCAGCCGGTGCTCGGCGAGCGCCACGACCTGGCCGGCCGCGAGGCTCGAGCGGCGGTAGGCGAGGCCGAGCTCGGCCGGTGTCAGCCAGCCCGAGCCCTCTGCTGTCGCGACCAGCGCACGCTCGAGCACGGAGGCCCAGTCGCTGCCGTAGGCGCCGGCGTTCATGCGGACGCCCCCGCCCGTCGTGCCGGGGATCGCGCAGGCGAACTCGAACCCGCCGAGCCCGGCGTCCCGCGCACGGTGGAGGCAGACGGCGTTCGTCGCCCCACCCCCGCTCACGAGCAGCGTGTCCCTCGTCTCGACCCCGGCGAGCTCGCCCGTCAGCCGGAGCACGAGCGCCTCCACGCCCTCGTCGGCGACGAGCAAGTTGGAGCCGAGGCCGATCACCGAGACGTCGAGCTCCCGCTCCGCTGCGAAGCGCAGGGCCGCTTCGAGCTCGGAGGTCGACGCCGGCCGCGCGAAGTAGCGCGCCGGCCCTCCGGTCCCGAGCGTCGTGTGCCGCGCGAGCGGCACGGCCTCCTCGATCCTCACCGCAGCAGCTCCAGCACGAGCGACGGTGCGCGGTCGACGTCGCCCGCGCCCATCGTCAGCACGAGGTCGCCGGGTCGGGCCCAGCCCGCGACGACGCGTGCACCGTCCTCGACCGACGGCGTCCAGGCGATCGGCATGCCCGGCCGCGCCTCGGTGGCGGCCTCGACGATCAGCTTGCCGCTCACCCCCTCCAGGGGCGCCTCCCGCGCGAGGTAGATCTCGGTCACCGCCGCGGCGTCCGCCCCGGTCAAGGCGCGGCCGAACTCGCCCGCCAGGTGTCGCGTGCGGGAGGGCAGGTGCGGCTGGAAGAGCACGAGCACCCGCCGCTCCGCCCGCTCGCGCGCCGCCGCGATCGTCGCCGCGACCTCGGTCGGATGGTGGCCGTAGTCGTCGACGACCGTCACGCCGCCCGCCTCGCCCCGTGCCTCGAAGCGGCGAGCCGCCCCGCGAAACTCGCGTAGGACCGGGGCCGCCTGCTCGAACGTGACGCCGGCGAGCCGCAGGGCCGCGAGGGCGCAGGCGGCGTTGCGCCTGTTGTGCTCTCCGGGCAGGGCGAGCGGCAGGTCGACCGGCTCGAGCCGGTCGCCCCGCACGACGTGTGGCACCTGCGCGAGCCACTCCTCGAAAAGCCGTTCGACCTCCGCGCGAGCGCCGAACCTCACGTGGTGATCGAGGTCGAGGTTCGTGACCACGCCGATCTCGGGCCGCAGCTCGGCCACGGTGCCGTCGGACTCGTCCCCCTCGACGACGAGCCAGCCCTCCCCCGCCCGCGCGTTGCCGCCGAGCTGGGGAATCTCGGCCCCGATCAGGAAGGCGGGATCGGCGCCGAGCCGGTCCAGACAGAACGCGATCATGGCCGCCGTGGTCGTCTTGCCGTGCGCGCCGGCGACGACGATCGAGCGCTGCAGCGACACGAGCTCCGCCAGCAGCTCGGCCCGGCTCCGTCCGCCGACGAGCTCGGCGAAGGCGCTCGAGACGACGACCTCGACGTCAGCTGGAGGGTGAGGATCGTGTTCGACGTCGACCGGGATGCCGGCCGCCCGCACCGCCTCGAGGTACGGCGTCTCGCTGCGGTCCCAGCCCGAGACCTCGGCGCCCCAGGCCCGCGCGAGCTGGGCGTAGCCCGAGAGCCCCGCACCGCCGATGCCCGCGAACCAGAGGCGCCGCCCGCTAAGACGCGGCAAGGGCGATCAGCTCCGTGGCGATCAGCTCGGCCGCGTCGGGACGGGCGAGCGCCGTCATCGCCCGGCGCATCGCCCCGAGGCGCTCGGTGTCGGCGAGGAGCTCGAGCACGAGCGCGGCGGCGCGCGGTGCCTCGCCCTCCGGCACGACAGCAGCTCCACCGCCGCGCTCGAGGTAGCGCGCGTTCTTCGTCTGGTGATCGCCCGTGGCGAACGCGCCGGGCACGAGAACTGCCGGCAGCCCGGCCGCGGCGAGCTCCCAGACCGAGCCGCCGGCGCGGGCGAGCGCGAGGTCGGCGGCTCCGAGGGCGGCGCCGAAGTCCTCGACGGCGGGCAGCAGCCTGTAGTCCTCGCGCTGCACGCGCGGCCGCAGAGCCTCGTAGTCGCGCGCGCCGCAGAGGTGCAGCACAGCCGGCCCGGCGGGACCGAAGCTCTCCACGGCGAGATCGTTCAGGATGCGCGCGCCCAGGCTGCCGCCGAAGACGAGGAGCAGCGGCCCGTCCGGAGGGAGGTCCAGCAGGCGGCGGGCCTCGGCGCGCGGGCGCGGCAGCGAGGAGGCCGGGATCGGCCTGCCGGTGACCCGGTACTTCGGCCCGCTGCGACCCGCGATCGGAAACGACAGGAAGACGCGCCGGGCGAACGGAGCGGCGAGCCGGTTGGCGAGCCCGAGGTGGGCGTCGGCCTCCGTCAGCACCGCCGGCAGACGCAGGGCGCGCGCGGCGGCCAGCATCGGTCC
>JACCZA010000247.1 GCA_013696185.1 Actinomycetota bacterium | reverse complement strand
CGCCAGGACCGTTTCTCCCTGCTCGAGCCCGTACCGATCACGGGGACGGTGCCGGAGTACCGCACGCACCGCTTCGGCGACTTCGACGTCTACACGCTGCCCACACCGGGGCACACCGTCGGCTCGGTCACCTACCTCGTCGACGTCGACGGTCGCCGGCTCGCGTTCAGCGGCGACCTGCTGTACGGCCTCGGGAAGGTCTGGTCGCTCGCCGCGCTGCAGTGGACGTACACGGGCGTGGAGGGCGAGGCGGCCACGATCATCTCGGCGAGCACTCTCGCCGACCAGGGGGCCGATCTGCTCCTGCCGTCGCACGGCGCCCCGGTCGACGACCCCGGTGGGGCGCTCTCACTGGTGCGCGGGCGCCTCCAGGCGATCGTGAACATGCGCAGGCGCGAGCCGTGGGACCTGGAGGACTGGCTGCGCCGCCCCTGGGTGCAGGTCACGCCGCACCTCCTGCGCAACCGCACGAGCCTCGCGACGAGCTGGGCCCTGCTCTCCGATTCCGGCGGTGCGCTGATCCTCGACTACGGCTACGACATGACGACGGGCCTGCCCCTCCGCAGCGAGCGGGCGGCGAGGCGACCCCTGCTCGCCTCGATCGCCGCGCTCGGACGCGAGTACGGGGTCGACCGCGTCGAGGTCGCCGTGCCGACGCATTACCACGACGACCACGTCGCCGGCTTCAACCTGCTGCGCGAGGTCGAGGGCTGCGAGGTGTGGTGCCCGGAGAACGTCACCCCCGTGCTCGAGAATCCGTGGCGCCACGACCTCCCGTGCCTCTGGTACGACCCGATACCCGTCGACCGCTCGCTCGCCAACGGCGCGCCCGTGCGCTGGCACGAGTACGAGCTCACGGCCTACGCCCTGCCGGGCCACACGCTGTACGCGGCGGCGATCGCCTTCGAGGCCGACGGGCTGCGCGTCCTCGCCACGGGCGACCAGCAGGCCGGCGGCGACGGCCCCGAGAGTCCTCCCGTCCTCAACTACCAGTACCGCAACCGGTTCCGCTACGACGACTTCACGCGCAGCGCGGAGCTCTACCTCTCGCTCCGCCCGGACATCCTGATCAGCGGGCACGCGCCGGTACAGCGGGTCGACGACGGCTACCTGGAGCAGCTCCTGGTCGACGGCAAGCGCCTGGCCGAGGTGCACCGCCAGCTGCTCCCCGTCGAGGACGTCGACTTCGGCGCCGGCGGGTTCGGCGCCCGGATCGAGCCGTACCGCTCGACGGTGCGCTCGGGCGAGGAGCTCGACCTCGACGTGACGATCCGCAACCCGTTCAACGCCGCCGGCGTTGCCACCGTGCAGCTCGTCGTGCCGAGCCGGTGGGCCGCCGAGCCGATCGAGCAGGAGGTCCGCGTCTCGGGCCACGGGGAGGCCACGCTGCGCTTCCGCGTCTCGCCGAACGGGGCGGGACCGGTATCCCGCGCACGCGTGGCCGCGGACCTGACCGTCAGCGGCGTGCCGTTCGGCCAGCAGGCCGAGGCCCTGGTCAACGTGGAATGACCGTCGCCGGCAGCGTGCCGCTCGTGGTCGAGTCGGCGCGCTACCGCCTGGAGGTCGCCCCGGACGGGCTGCTGGCGACCCTCAGCTCCCCCGGGGGGACGCACTGGGCCTCGCTCCGGACGCTCGCCGCGCTCGACACGGTCGCCGCGCCGGACGAGACGTTGTCCGTTGCTCCCCCACGCGCGCTGGACGGGTCGGGGCGCGAGCTCGAGATCGAGCGCCGCTCGACGATCTGGGAGCACGCGAGCGTGCGGCTGCTCTGCACGGAGGAGACGATCGAGGTGCGCGCCTCGGTCACGGGTCGCGGCACGCTCACCGACGTGCACCTGCTCGGAGGGCGCTCGCTCCTCCCCCGCCGGCCGACCGGCTTCCTGCCGAGCGGATCGAGCTTCCGGACGCTGTTCTCGTCGAGCCCCGGCGACCCCGCACGGCTCGTGCGCGGGGCCGGCGAGACCGCCGTGATCGGGGCAACCGGCGACAGCCGTCCCGGTCGGGGTCACTGGTTCTTCACGCCGGCGCCGCTGTACTTCGCCCTCACGACGGCAGAGGGCCTGCGCGAGCCGGACGACGAGGCTCCCGAGGGCTGGCTCGGCCTCGCGATCGCGGCTCCCGTCGGCGAGCTCGACTTCGTGCAGCTCGCCTACCAGCCCGCGGATCGCGCGTTCAGCCTCCGGCTCGACTACGACGGACACACGTCCGTGGACGGGGAGTTCGCCGCGCCCGCGCTGGTGCTCACGCCGGGCGTGCCCGATCCCTACAGCGGCCTCCGCCGCTCCAGGGAGGACCTGCTCGCGCGCGGTGCCGCTCCCACCCGGCCGGTCCGTGACGCACCGGCGTGGTGGACGGAGCCGATCTTCTGCGGCTGGGGAGCGCAGAGCCACCTGGCTGCCACGCGCGGCGGCCTCGCCGCCGACCACAGCACGCAGGCCGCCTACGACGGGTTCCTCGACCACCTGGAGGCGCACGGCGTCGTGCCCGGGACGATCGTGATCGACGACAAGTGGCAGGGGGCCTACGGCACCTGCCTTCCCGACCTCGAGAAATGGCCGGAGCTACCGCGCTGGATCGCCGCTCGGCACGCGCGCGGGCAGCGGGTGCTGCTGTGGTGGAAGGCCTGGGACGCCGAGGGCCTGCCCGCCGAGCTCTGCATCCGCAACCCGGACGGCGCCGCGATCGCGCTCGACCCCACCCACCCCGACGCGCGGGGCGCGCTCCGCGAGGCGGTGGCGCACATGCTCGGAGGGGACGGCCTCGACGCCGACGGCCTGAAGATCGACTTCACGGGCTCCACGCCGAGCGGGCGGGCACTCTCGGCGCACGGCGACGGCTGGGGGATCGCCCTTCTGCACGAGCTCCTGGCCGTGGTTCACGCCGCGGCGAAGGAGGTCGAGCCGGAAGCCCTGATCATCACGCACACGCCCCATCCGGCCTTCGTCGACGTCTCGGACATGCTGCGACTGAACGACATGCTCCGACTGGACGATCTCGGGCCCGTGCCGGCAATCCTGCCGCAGATGCGCTACCGCGCCGAGGTGACGCGCGCCGCCTGCCCCGAGCTGCCGATCGACACGGACGACTGGTGCGCCCCGGACCTCGCGACCTGGCGGAGCTATCTCGAGCTCAAGCCCGAGCTCGGCGTGCCGGCGCTGTATTACGCTAGCCACTTGGACGCGACAGGCGAGAGCCTCACGCGCCACGACTACGAGGCCCTGCGACGGATGTGGACCGCGTGGCGGAACGCCCGGGCGACCGATCGGGCGTGACGATGGACGTCGGCGCGCCGCCGGTGCCGCTCCCCGAGCCGCGGGCCTCCCCGGCCGGGCGGCCGGCGACGCTCGCCGACATCGCCCGCGAGGCGGGCACGTCGGCCTCCACCGCCTCGCGGGCGATGAGCGGCCGCGGCTACGTGTCGCCTCCGGCGCGTGGGCGTCTGCTCGCCGCCGCCGAGCGCCTCGGCTACGTGCCGAACGCCTCGGCGCGCACCCTCAAGCAGCGCACGAGCCGCGTCGTCGGCGTGCTCGTCTCGGACCTCGGCAACCAGTTCTACGCGAAGCTCGCGTCGGGGATCGAGCAGGTCCTGCGGGGAGCCGGCTACCAGATGATGCTGCTCGGCGACAACAGCGAGGGCGCGGAGGAGCTCGCCGCGGCGCGGACCCTCCTCGCGATGCGAGCCCCCGGGGTGATCCTGACGCCCGTGGGACCGGAGGCGACGGCACTCCTCTGTCGCCAGGGCGTCGCCGTCGTCGAGGTCGACCGCCGGCTCGCCGAGGTGCCCTGCGACGCGGTCGTCACCGACAACGAGCGCGGCGGGCGGGAAGCGACGGCGCACCTGCTCGAGGCGGGGCACCGGCGCATCGGCCTGCTCGTCGTGGACACCGACTGGACGAGCGACCTCGGACGGCTCGAGGGCTACCGCGCCGCGCACGCAGCTGCGGGCGTCGCCGTCGACGAGCGGCTCGTCGTGCGGATCGGCTTCCACGCTCCCGACGCGGAGCAGCGGATCGACGCGCTGCTCGACGACGGGGCGCCCACCGCGATCTTCGCCGCCAACAACCTGCTTGCCGAGCAGGCCTGGAACGTGCTGCGGCGGCGCGGTGTCGATCTGCCGGGCGAGCTCTCCCTCGTCGCCTTCGACGACGTGCCCTGGATGGCGATGGTGGAGCCGGGCATCACCGTCGTCGCGCAGCCGACCGTGGAGATCGGACGCCGGGCAGCGCGCCTGCTGCTCCGTCGCGCCGACGACCCGGACTCGGCGCCGGTCGTCGATTGCCTCCCGACGACGCTCCTCGTGCGCGGCTCGACCGCCCCTCCGCGAGCCGGCTGAGGATCGGCGGGCGCCAGGCACGAGAAGAACTGCTTGACTCCCCGCAGACAGCGTGGTTTCGTTGTCACACGACAGGTTCTCACCACACGTTTTCCGGTTTCGTACCTTTACGTCTGGAGGGCAGGAATGTCGATTCGGTGGAAGAGGGGAGCGCTGCTCCTTGCCGTCGCAACGCTGGGCACCGTGCTCGCAGCGAGCTTCGCCAGCGCCCAGCCGACCGAGCGCGCAAGCATGGCCGGCGGCAAGACGCTCAACATCTACGGCTTCGGCCCCGGCGACGACGTCGCCAACGGGCGTGCAGAGATCGCGGCGAAGGCGCTGGGGGGCGCCAGCGTCGACAACCCGAGAGGCAGCTTCAACGACCAGGCGTTCCTGACGCGACTCGCATCCGGCGACGTGCCGGACGTGGTCTACATGAGCCGCGACCGCATCGGCACGTATGCGGCTCGGGGGGCACTGCTGCCCCTCGCCAGCTGCCTCCGGTCCGAGAGCATCGACCGCAAGCAGTACCGCGCCGCCGCGATTGCGGAGGTGACGTACAAGGGTCAGCTGTACGCGCTGCCCGAGTTCACGAACCAGATCACGATCATCGTGAACAACGACGTCGCGAAAGCGGCCGGCGTGAGCCTCGCCGACATCAGCACGACCAAGTGGGCGAGGCTCCGGCAGGCGAACAAGAAGATGCTGAAGATCGAGAACGGCAAGGTGACGCGGATCGGCTTCGATCCGAAGATTCCCGAGTTCTTCCCGCTCTGGGTGAAGTGGTTCGGCGCCGACCTCGTCAGCAAGGACGGCCTCAAGGCGCAGCTGAACACGAAGCAGGCTGTCGCCGCGCTCGAGTTCACCTACTCGCTGATCCGAGACCACGGCGGCTGGGACCGCTTCAAGGCGTTCCGCGACACGTTCGACTTCTTCGGCACCCGTAACCCGGTGGTCGCGAACCAGATGGGCGCCTGGCCGTTCGAGAGCTTCTACTACAACGTGCTGGCGGACAACTCGCCGAACGCCGACATCACGGCGAAGTACTTCACGAACCGGAAGGGCGGGCCGATCACGCTCTTCGCGGGTAGCGGCTGGGCGATCCCGCGCGGATCGAAGGATCCCGACCTCGCCTGCAAGTGGATGAAGGCGATGACGGCAGTCAACACGTGGGTCAGCGTGGCCAAGGACCGCCTCAACCTGCGCAGGCGCCAGGGCAGGGCCTTCACCGGGATCTACACGGCGAACACCAACGCAGACCGCAAGGTCTTCGAGGACGTCTACCAGGCGAGCGGCAAGAAGCAGTTCGACGACGCGGTCAAGCTCCTCGTCCAGGCGCCTCGGTACGGGTTCAGCCTGCCGAGCTCGCCCGCGAGCCAGCAGCTGCGCCAGGCCTACATCGACGCGATCAACCGGGTCCTCGCCGGTCAGCAGACCCCGCGCGTGGCGCTGGATCAGGCCCAGCGCGAGGCACAGGACGCCATCGACAAGGCCAAGTAGCCCGACCGAGTCCGACGCTTGGCCAGCATCGCCAGCACCGCCGCCCGAGGTCCTCGCAAGAGGGCCTCGGGCGGCCTGCTGTCTCGCTTCCGCGAGCGGGAGACGTGGTGGGCGTACGGGTTCATCTCTCCGTGGGCCTTCGGGTTCCTCGCGCTCACCCTCGGCCCGATGGTGGCGAGCCTCTACTTCTCGTTCACCGACTACGGCATCGAGCAGATCGCCGGCTTCAAGGCGACGGAGTACGTCGGAGCTGCCAACTACCGGCAG
The DNA here is from genome assembly GCA_013696185.1 of Actinomycetota bacterium. Classification (GTDB taxonomy): domain Bacteria; phylum Actinomycetota; class Thermoleophilia; order Gaiellales; family Gaiellaceae; genus JACCZA01. Next base: position 1,907 of record JACCZA010000247.1, on the reverse strand, counting down.
CTGATGGATGACCCGAAGGTCGCGACGGCACTCCTCAACACCCTCACGTACACGATCATGATGGTGCCCGCGACGATGGCGGTCGCGCTCGGCCTCGCGATGGTGCTGCTCCGCATCGGACGGGCGTCAGGGTTCTTCCGCACGGTCTTCTACCTGCCGCAGATGACGCCGCCGGTCGCCGTCGCGATCCTGCTGCTGCTGATGTTCAACGGCTCCACCGGCATCGTCAACGAGGGCCTCGGGCTGCTCCACATTCCCGGGCCGTTCTGGACGTCCGATCCGACCTGGATCAAGCCGGGGCTCGTGATCATGAGCGTCTGGTCGGTCGGTGGGACGATGGTCATCTACCTCGCTGCGCTTCGCGCCGTACCCCGGCAGCTGTACGAGGCCGCGGCGATGGACGGCGCCAAGCCCTGGCGCAGGTTCCGCAACGTGACCCTGCCGATGATCAGCCCCGCGCTCTTCTTCACCTTCATCATCCTCACGATCGCGGGCATCACGAACTTCACCGAGGCCTTCACCGCGTACTTCGGGCCGGGCCAGGCCGGCGCCGAGGCACCGGAGGCGGCTCTCATGTACACGATCTACCTCTTCCGCCAGGCGTTCGAGTTCGGCGCCCCCGGAGGCATGGGGTTCGCCTCCGCGATGGCCTGGCTGCTGTTCGTGATCATCATGATCGTCACGCTCGTCAACGTGGTCGTCAGCCGGCGCTTCGTCTTCTACCAGGGCGAGACGAAATGAGCGTCGGCGCGCAGGGCGGGCTCGGCCCGGCAGGCACGGGGGCGGGAACCGCGCCGATCCCGCAGGTCGTCGTCTCCGCTCCGCGGCGCTTGCCGCGCGGGGTGGGACGGTTCAAGCAGGCGATCTTCGTGGCGCTCGTGCTCGGCCTCTCCGTCCTGTTCGTGTATCCGTTCCTCTGGCTGGTCAGCGCGTCGTTCAAGCCGCAGTCGGACACGTTCGACAACCGCCTGATACCCAACGTCTGGGCGTGGAACTACGACCGTGTCTTCGAGATCGCGCCCGTGGCCACGTGGCTCTTCAACACGGTCTGGATCGCCGGCCTGGGGGCGCTCCTCACGACCTTCTCGAGCGCGATCGTCGCCTTCGCCTTCGCGTACTTCCGCTTTCCCGGCCGGGGCCTCCTCTTCGCCCTCGTCCTGGCCACCATGATGCTCCCGCCCCAGGTCACGATGATCCCGACCTACCTGATCTGGAACGAGCTCGGCCTCGTCAATACGCAGTACCCGCTCTGGGTGCCGCAGATGTTCGGCAGCGCGTTCTACATCTTCCTCCAGCGGCAGTTCTTCCTCGGGATCCCGCGGGAGCTCTTCGAGGCGGCGCGCATCGACGGGGACAGCTACTGGACGATGTTCTGGCGCATCGCCGTGCCGCTCGCCAAGCCGGCGCTGATCGTGACGTTCATCTTCGAGATCCAGGCGAAGTGGTTCGACCTGATGACGCCGCTCATCTACCTGCGCGACGCCGCGCTCTTCACGCTTCCCCTCGGGATCAAGAGCGTGCTCGACCAGTTCGGTCAGGGCGGCGGCGGCGAGGGCGAGTACCACGTGATCATCGCCGCCACGGTGATCCTCACCGTGCCCATGATCATCATCTTCGCCATCTTCCAGCGCTACTTCATCGAGGGCATCGCCACCCAGGGGCGCAAGGGCTAGCGGGCCGGTGAGCTCCGTGGAGGCTGTGTCCGCGGCCGGCGGCGCCTCGGCCGGCGCCTCGCACCGACCGGTCCTCGCGCTCGACATCGGCGGCACGAAGCTCGCGGCGGGTGTCGTCGGCTCGGGCCGCGTCCACTCCTTCGTCGTCGAGTCGACGCTCGCCGACCAGGGCCCCGAGCGAGGGCTCGCGCGCCTCTTCGAGCTCGGCCGTCGCGCGGTCGCCGACTCCGGGCT
>JACCZA010000242.1 GCA_013696185.1 Actinomycetota bacterium | reverse complement strand
CGTGATCTCGGCCAAATCGAGGCCGCGAGCGGCGACATCGGTGGCGACGAGCGCCGTGACCTTGCCGGCGCGAAACCTCGCCAGCGAGCGCTCCCGCGCACCCTGGGTCATGTCGCCGTGCATCGCGAGGGCGTTGACGTCACGCCGGGCGAGCTTCTGCACGAGCCGATCGGCGCCGCGCTTGGTGCGGACGAACACGAGCGCGAGGCCGCGCTCCGCCTCGAGCTCCTGGATCAGCCGCTCCACCTTGTCGTCCGCCGTGACCGACACGAACTTGTGGTCGACCTCGCTCGCCTCCAGGTGCTCCCGCGCGATCGCCGGCAGCTCCGCCTCGAAGCGCGAGGGGTTGCTCGTGTAGGCGCGGGCGAGCTCACCCACCTCGCCGTCCAGCGTGGCCGAGAAGAGCATCGTCTGGCGCTGTGCCGGCAGACGGCGGACGAGCCGGTCGACCTGCGGCTTGAAGCCCATGTCGAGCATCCGGTCGGCCTCGTCGAGGACGAGGGTCTGGACCCCGGCGAGCGAGACGATCCGCCGCTCGACGAGATCCTGCAGCCGACCGGGCGTCGCGATCAGGATCTGCGCGCCCCGGCTGCGCTTCGCCTGGGCCGGGATCGGAGCGCCGCCGTAGACCGCAGCAACGCGGAGGCCCCTCGCAGCAGCGAGTGAGTCGAGCGCGTCGGCGACCTGGGCGGCGAGCTCGCGCGTGGGTACGAGCACGAGCGCCGAGGGTGCTGCACCGTCCGCGCTCGTGCGCTCGACGATGGGCAGCCCGAAGGCCAGCGTCTTGCCCGAGCCGGTCGGGGCCTTGGCCAGGACGTCGTGCCCGGCGTAGGCGTCCCGCAGGACGAGGGTCTGGATCGGGAACGGCGTCTCGATCCCGCGCTCGGACAGCACGCGCATCATGTCGGCACTCACTCCGAGCGCAGCGAAAGATTCCTGGGGCATGTTCGACTCCTTTGTGGTCGAGCAGGTTCGAGATCGCCGACTCGAAGCCACACGAGGAGGAACGAGAAGCACCATCTCACTGGACGACCCGGTGTCGTCCGTGCCGTCAACGTAGCAGAGACGCCCGCAGGCGCGATCGCCGCGATCGCCGCGAGCCGAGCGGCCAGAGGCGCCGAGCAGATTCGAACTGCTGTACGAGGCTTTGCAGGCCTCTGCCTAACCACTCGGCCACGGCGCCGGAGCGCCCATGGTATCGGGCCTCCGCTACGCGGCTACCCGGGCGAACTGCGGGATGATCTCGCTCCCGTAGGTGGCGAGCGTCGCCTCCTGCCCCTCGGTCATCAGGTAGATGTTGAACTGGTCGACCCCGACCGACTCGAGCTCGCGCAGCTTCTCGGCCGCGACCTCGGCGGTGCCGAGCACGCAGAAGCGGTCGCAGATCTCGTCCGTCACGAAGGCACCGTGCGCGGCGCCGACCCGGCTGTGGTCCTTGTAGTCATAAAACTTGCGCGCCTTGACGAAGTCCGTCAGCGCGCTCGGGATCTCCGAGCTCTCGCCGTAGCGCTCGATCAGGTCCATGACGTGGTTCGAGACCATGGCCGGAAACCAGCGCACCTGCTCCCGGGCCGCGGCGAGGTCCGCCGACACGTGGCTCGGCGCGCACACGATGCACTCGAGCGCGTCCGGGTCGCGCCCGGCCTCCTCCGCCGCCCGCCGGGCCGTGTCCATGATCCACTGCACGATCTGCGGGTCCGCGAGCTGGATGATCACGCCGTCGGCGACGCGACCGGCGACGGCGAGCGCGCGCGGCCCGTAGCCCGCGACGTAGAGCGGGATCTCCGGCCGGCCCTTCGCCCACGTGAGCTCGAGCTCCTTCTCGTTCCAGACGACCGGCCGTCCGTTCATCAGGTCCTTGATCATGCGGCAGGACGCCTCGAACTCCGCCACCTTGACGGGCTTCAGGCCCACGACCCGGCGTGACGAGTCGCCGCGCCCGATCCCGAGCACCATGCGCCCCCCGGAGATGTCGTGCAAGGTCGCGTAGCTGCTGGCCGTCACCGTCGGCTCGCGGATCCCGGGATTCGTCACGCAGTGGCCGAGCTTCAGCGTCTTCGTCGCCTGGGCCGCGAGCGTCAGGAGCGGATAGGAGTCCTGCCACAGGATGTGCGAGTCGTAGGTCCAGCCGTACTCGAAGCCGTGCTCCTCGGCGAGCTGCATCAGCTCGACGAGCCGTGTGTAGGGCGGGTCGGGCAGGACGGTGACGCCGAAGCTGAGCATGGAGCCTCCCGGAGCGCGGGGCGAGAAGCGCGCATCTTCCCGCGATTTGGCCGGGACCGCAATCCCCGGGCGGCTCAGCCGGCGCGCACGGACGAGCGCGGCCCGCGGTTCCCCGCTCGATCGACCGCCCGGACGGTGAGGACGCTCGCCCTCCGTCCGCGCGGGACGCTCACCTCTGGCCGTCCCACGATCCGCACAGGCCCGCCTCGTACCTGCACCTCGTAGCCACGCAGCCCGCCGGGATCGGCCACCCTCGCCCACCGGACGACGAGCGAGCCGCGCAGGCGCCGCACCCGCACGCCGCCGATGCGCCCGGGCGCGACGGTGTCCCGCACGAGCCGGCCTGCCGCATCGACGATGCCGACCCCGAGCTTGAAGCGGATGCTCACGGGCTCGCTCAGGTGTCCGGCCGGGTCGGCTGCGCGCACCGCGTACTCGACAGTCCTGCCCGGCTCGAGCCCCCCGCCCGAGGCGAACGGCCGCGACAGCCCCGACGACAGGAGCAACCCGTCGCGGTAGAGGCGGTACGTGACGGGGCCCACGTCGTCGCTCGAGGGCGACCAGGCGAGCGCGACGGCCGAGCTCTCGTCGTTCGTCGCCGTGAGGCCGGCGGGCGTGCTCGGGGGCGTGCTGTCGGATCCGTCGAGACGCTCGAGGAAGAGGGAGTCCCGGATGTCGAGCCGGCCGCCGCCCTGGCCGTAGTAGTCGTTTCGACCGATGTCGAGCACCGAGCCGAGCAGCGTCTGTCCCGGTGCCGCCGCCGGGTACATCAGGTCAGCGACACCGTCGCAGGCATGGCCGGGAGAGGCGGGGCAGACGTGCGGCGCGTCGGCCTGGACTGCCCCGAGCACGTGCAGGAGCTCGTGGGCGGCTGCGGTCGCCCGCAGGTCGTGATCGATCTCCTGGCCGCAGCTGCGGGCGAAGACGACCGCCGCACGGGAGCGGGCGCCGGTCCCGCACACCTGTCCGCCGCCGACCGGGCCGTCGTAGTAGACGAGGTAGAGCTTGTCCGGGTCGTGGAAGGCGAACGGCGGGCCTGCGAGCTCTCCCACGATCGACGCGTAGGCGGCGCTCTGCACCCCGTAGGCCTCCGCCGGGCGCTGCAGCTGCACGCGGCTCAGGTCGAGCCGGCCGGCGGACGAGCCGCAGGCGAACGCGTGCAGGTCGAACCGCGGAGCCCGGGTCGGGTCCTGCAGCCGCCACCAGAGTTCGATCTCGGCCACGTCCCCCACGATGCGCGGCGCCCATTCGGCGAAGCGGTCGGGGGTCCCCGCGGGAACGGCGTAGACGACGTGGAAGGACGGGCCGCCGACGCCGTCGGGACGCCTGTCGACACTCGCCAGATCCGTCCCGCACCAGGGTGCGGGCGTCGAGGCGGCTGCCCGGCCGGAGACCGTGAGCGCGCCGAGTGCGGCGAGCACGGCGCAGAGGCCGGCCGCGCGGCTGCGCGAGACCGTGCGTGAGCAGCGGTACCCCAACGTCTCCCCCTTCGTCATCCGAGCGTCTCCCCCGAGGCGCTCTACTCACTCTGGGCTAGTCGGCGGTCGCAGTCAACGTCCCGGGCCGCGGACTGCAGAGCGGAAGCTCACCCCGTCCCCAGCCGCTCGATCGTCGTCGTCGCGAGGCGATCGAGCGCCCGCACGGCCAGCTCGAGCTCCTCCTCGCGCGTGTCCTCGAGGGGCGTGTGCGAGAGGCCGCGCAGGCTCTGCACGAACAGCATGGCCGTGGGCACCCCGGCGCGGGCCACCTCCGCCGCGTCGTGCAGGGGACCGCTCGGCAGGCGGTGGGAGCGCTGCGCCACCTCCCGGATGGACGCGTCCGCGAGCTCGATCAGGTCGGGGTCGAAGGGGATCGGCTCGATCCGCCAGACGCGCTCCCACTCGACCTCGAGCTCCTCCTCGGCGGCGAAGCGCCGCGCCGCCTGCTCGGCCGCCTGGAGCATCCCCGCAAGGGCCGCCTCGTCCAGGTGTCGCTGGTCGAGCAGCACGTCGCATTCGCCCACGACCGCGGTCACGATGCCGGGCCGGGTGACGCAGCTTCCCATCGTGCAGACGGCCCCTCCCCCGGTCCGCTTCGCGATCTCGCGGATCTCGAGTGCCAGCTTCGCGGCGCCGGCGAGCGCGTCGCGGCGTGTGTCCATCGGCGTTGAGCCCGCGTGCGCCGACTGGCCCGTGAAGCGAATCCGGTGGCGCTCGACGCCGAAGGTGCCGAGCACGACGCCGAGCGGCAGGCCGAGCGCCTCGAGCACGGGCCCCTGCTCGATGTGCAGCTCGAGGTAGGCCGCCGCGTGCTCGAGCTGCCGGCCCGCCTCGCCCGCGCGGTCGAGGTCGACGCCGTGCTCGGCGAGCACCTCGGGCAGCAGGCGCCCCTCGGCGTCGGAGCGCCCCCGCAACTCGTCCACGTCGTCGAGCGAGCCCGCGGCCGCGCTCGAGCCGAAGAGACTGCGACCGAAGCGCGCGCCCTCCTCGTCGGCCCAGTTGACGAGCCGCACGGTCACCGGCGGCTCGCCCTCGCCCGCGATCCGGCGCACGACCTCGCAGCCCGCGACCAGGTTCAGGCAGCCGTCGAGCCAGCCCCCGTTCGGGACCGAGTCGATGTGACCCCCGATCAGGAGCGCCTGCTGCGAGCGCCCGCGCAGCGTGAACCACTGGTTGCCGGCCTCGTCGAGCTCGACCTCGAGCGGCAGCTCCGCGAGCGTGCCGGCGAGCCAGTCTCGCGCACGCGCCCAGGTCTCCGTCCACGCCACGCGCTGGGCGCCGTGCTCGTCGCCGGTCAGCGCCTGGAGCTCGCGCAGCTCCTCGACGGTGCGACGGGGCTCGAGCGGCACGGCGAGACGAGCTTACAACCGCCGACGCAGTGTGGTAACACTGGCGGGTGGCGCATGCCGAGTCAGCCGTTGCCGCGGGCAGGGGCGTCTCCGCCCGTCGCTCTGCGGTCGGCCAGAGCGCGTGGACGGGAGCCGCCGCCCGCGCCCTCGTCACGCTCCTCGCGCTCGCCGCGCTCTGGGGTCTCTGGGAGGCCTACCGCTGGATCGGCGTCCGCACCGAGCTGACGTGGCCGTTCCCGGTCGACGACGTGACGATGCCGCACATCCACTCGGTCTTCCAGGCGCTCTTCGAGCCCTCCCGGGTCAACGGGCCGCTCCTGATCACGGTGCTCCTCGAGTCTGCGTGGTTCACCGCGAAGGAAGCGCTCCTCGGCTTCGCGCTCGGGGCCACGATCGGCTTCGCGATCGGCATCGTGCTCGCTCATTCACGGCTGCTCCAGCGGGGCTTCCTGCCGTACATCGTCGCCTCGCAGACGGTGCCGATCCTCGCGATCGCGCCGATGGTCGTCGTCTGGCTCAAGTCGGGGTGGCTCTCGGTCGCGGTGATCGCCGCCTACCTGACCTTCTTCCCGGTCACGATCAACACGCTGCGCGGGCTGCTCTCGGCCGACCCGCGCGCGCTCGAGCTGATGCGCTCCTACGCGGCGAGCCCCTGGAGCGTGCTCTGGAAGCTCCGCGTGCCCGCGGCCATGCCCTACCTCTTCTCGGCCCTGAAGGTCTCGGCGACCGCGAGCGTCGTCGGTGCGATCATCGGCGAGCTGCCCTCGTCGATCCAGGACGGGCTCGGCGGGGCGATCCTCAACTTCGCGCAGTACTACTCGATCCAGCCGACGGGCCTCTGGGCGACGAACCTCGTCGCCGCCCTGCTCGGCATCGCGTTCTTCGCGGCAGTCGTCGTCGCCGAGAAGCTGCTCGTGCGCCGGGCGCCGGAGAACGTCGCGTGAGCGGAGGCGAGGCTGCGAGCGCCGCCGTCTCGGTCCGCGGCCTCTCGAAGACGTTCGCGAAGGGCAGCGTCACCGCGCTCGAGGGCATCGACCTCGAGCTCGCGCCCGGGGAGTTCGTCTCGCTGATCGGCCCGTCGGGCTGCGGCAAGTCGACCCTCCTGCGCGTGATCGGCGACCTGATCCGCCCCTCCGTGGGCGAGGTCGTCGTGAACGGGAAGAGCGCCCCCCGCGCGCGCGCCGACGGCGACTACGGCATCGTCTTCCAGGACGCCGTCCTCTACGACTGGCGCTCGGTCGCGAAGAACATTGCGCTGCCGCTCGAGCTCGCCGGCTGGAGCCGGGGTCGCCGCTCGGAGCGCGTCGCCGAGATGCTCGACCTCGTCGAGCTGTCCGGGTTCGGCGACCACCATCCCTGGCAGCTCTCGGGCGGGATGCAGCAGCGCGTCGCGATCGCCCGCGCCCTCGCCTTCTCGCCCGCGCTCCTCCTGATGGACGAGCCGTTCGGCGCGCTCGACGAGATGACGCGCGAGCGCCTGAACATCGAGCTCCTGCGCATCTGGGCGGCCAGTCGGAGCACTGTCGTATTCGTCACCCACTCGATCGCCGAGGCCGTCTTCCTCTCGACCCGCGTGGTCGTCATGTCCCCGCGCCCGGGCCGGATCGCCGCCGTCGTCGACATCGACCTGCCCCAGCCCCGGACGAACGACACGCGGGAGGACCGGCGCTTCTTCGAGCTCGTGACCGAGGTGCGAGAGCACCTGCGCGGCACCGAGCCGGCCGAGGGGGAGCGCGTCCTCCAGGGCGGGCTGCTCGCATGAGCGCGGTCGTCCAGCCCATCCCGCGGGGCATCGGGCGCCGGATCGGGCGCGGGGCGCGCGACTGGATCCCGGCGGCCCTCGTGCTCGTCCTCGGCATCGGCTCCTGGCAGGTGCTCGTCGACGTGCTCGACATCCAGCGCTTCCTCTTGCCCCAGCCCTCGGCGATCGCGCGCACCTTCTGGGAGGAGCGCGACGCGCTCTGGAGCGCGGGGCTCTACACGTTCAGGGAGGCACTCGGCGGGTTCCTGATCGGCTCGGCGGCTGCGATCCTGATCGCCATGCTGCTGGCCCGCTTTCGCCGGGTCGGCAGCGCCCTGATGCCGCTCGCGATCGCCGCGAACGCGATCCCGATCGTCGCCTTCGCGCCGATCTTCAACGCCTGGTTCGACGTGCTCAGCCCGACCTCGAAGATCGCCGTCGCCGCGGTGCTCTGCTTCTTCCCGGTGCTCGTGAACACGCTGCGCGGCCTGACCTCGGTGCGCCCGCGCTCGATCGAGCTGATGCGCTCCTACGCGGCGGGCGAGCTGCAGATCTTCCGCAAGGTGCGCTTCCCGGCCGCGCTGCCGTTCATCTTCTCGGCCTTGAAGGTGGCGAGCGTACTCGCGATGATCGGCGCCATCGTCGGCGAGTACTTCGGGGGATCGCAGGAGGCGCTGGGCATCCAGATCAGGAACTCGGCAGCGCTGTTCCAGTTCGAGACGGCCTGGGCGGCGATCATGGTCGCGAGCATCCTCGGGATCGCCTTCTACGCCTCGGTGGCGCTGCTCGAGCGGGCGGTCCTGCGCTGGGATCCGTCCAGGCGCCGGGCGGAGTGAGAGACAACGGACAACAACTGGAAGGGGTGACGCAGGTGCAGAGACGCAAGCTGGGTTGGGGGGTCGCGCTGGCAGTCGTCGCGAGTCTCGCCGTCGCGGTGTGGGCCGGCATGGGCGGCTCGGCCGGGGCGGCGACCGAGCGCGGGAGCGGCGGCGGACTGACGAAGGTCACGCTGCAGCTCAAGTGGGTGACGCAGGCGCAGTTCGCCGGCTACTACGCGGCGAAGGCGAAGGGCTTCTACAAGGGCGCGGGGCTCGACGTCAACCTCAAGGTGGGCGGTCCCGACATCACGCCCGAGCAGGTCGTGGCCAGCGGCCAGGCGGAGTTCGGGATCGACTGGCTGCCCGCGCTCCTCGCCGCACGCGACAAGGGCGGGGACCTCGTCAACATCGCGCAGGTCTTCACGCGGAGCGGCATGACGGAGGTCACGCACCGAGACAGCGGCATCACGAAGATCTCCCAGCTGCGCGGCAAGAAGGTCGGCGTCTGGTGCTGCGGCAACGAGAACGAGCTCTTCGCGGCGCTCGTCAAGAACGGGATCGACCCCAAGAAGCGGGGTGACGTGACGATCGTCAACCAGCCGTTCGACATGAACCTCTTCCTGCAGCGGAAGGTCGACGCAGCGGCCGCCATGACCTACAACGAGCTCGCCCAGGTGCTGGAGACGAAGAACCCGAAGACCGGGAAGCTCTACACCCTGGCCGACCTGAACGTGATCCGCATGAGCGCCGCGGGGACGGGCATGCTCGAGGACGGCGTCTTCGTGGGCGGCGACTGGATCTCGAAGACCGAGAATCAAGCGACGGCGAAGCAGTTCCTGCGCGCGTCGTTCCGCGGCTGGATCTACTGCCGCGACCACCAACGGGAGTGCGTCGACATCGTGCTCGCCAACGGCCCCACCCTCCCGGCCGGACACCAGGCCTGGCAGATGAACGAGATCAACGCCCTCATCTGGCCGGCACCCAGGGGCATCGGCGTGATGAACGCCACGGAGTTCGCCCGCACGGCGAAGATCGCCCAGCAGTTCAAGGTGATCCGCAAGGCGCCGTCGGGGGCCTACCGGGCGGACCTCGCCCAGGCGGCGGTCAAGTCCCTGAAGACCCAGCGCGTGAACGTGAACGGTGCGCGCTGGCGCAGGATCAAGGTCACACTCAGGGAGGGCGGCAAGTAGCTCTCGCGATGCGGGGCCGTCCGGCGGGCGGCCCCGCGCGCGTCACTGCGGAAAGGACGAGCATGTCGGTTCTGATCAAGGGGGGCCGTGTGATCACGGCGGCCGACGACTACGTCGGCGACGTCTTCGTCGAGGACGAGCGGATCTCGCTGATCGGCGAGTCGCTCGACGTCGAGGCCGATCGGGTGATCGACGCCGCCGGGAAGTACGTGCTGCCCGGCTGCATCGATCCGCATACGCACCTGGACATGCCGTTCGGCGGCACGGTCACCGCCGACGACTTCGAGTCCGGTCACGTCTCGGCGGCCTTCGGGGGCACGACCACCCACGTCGACTTCTGCATCCAGGCGCAGGGCCAGAGCTTCGCTGAGGCGCTCGAGACCTGGCACGGCAAGCTCGCCGGCAAGACGCTGATCGACGTCGGCTTCCATCTCGCCGTCACCGACCTGCGGAGCGGCGGCACGCTCCAGGAGCTCGCGCGCGTGCCCGACGAGGGCGTCACGAGCTACAAGCTCTTCATGGCCTACAAGGGCGCGCTGATGGTGGACGACGAGACGCTCTTCCGCACGATGCAGGTCGCCGCCGAGACGGGCGCGCTCGTGATGGTGCACGCCGAGAACGGCGACGCGATCGACGTCCTCGTCAAGCAGGCGCTCGCGTCGGGCCGCAGCGAGCCCCGGTACCACGCCCTCACGCGCCCGCCCGAGCTCGAGGGCGAGGCGACCAACCGGGCGATCCAGCTCGCGCGCATCGCCGGCTCGCCGCTCTACGTCGTGCACGTCTCCTGCCGCGAGGCGGTCGAGCCGATCGCCCGCGCACGCGAGGCCGGCTGGAACATCTGGGGCGAGACCTGCACCCAGTACTTCGCGATCGACTCGACGTACCTCGACCGTCCCAACTTCGAGGGCGCGAAGTACGTCTACACGCCGCCGCCGCGCGCGAAGGCGAACCAGGACGTGCTCTGGAACGCCGTGCGCACCGACACGCTGTCGGCGATCTCGACCGACCACTGCGCCTTCCGCTGGGACGGCCAGAAGACGCTCGGCCGCGACGACTTCTCGAAGATCCCGAACGGCGGCCCGGGGCTCGAGAACCGCCTGCACGTGATCCACGAGCTCGGCGT
>JACCZA010000235.1 GCA_013696185.1 Actinomycetota bacterium | reverse complement strand
AGCGGTAGTCCTTGCGCAGGCCGAGCCCGCCCCGGAAGCGACCGGGCCCGTCGGAGTCCTCGACGAGCTCGAGGCACTCCACGCGCACCGGATAGCCGCGCTCGGTCTCCTCGACGGGCGCGTTCTCCGTGTTCTGGCCGTGCGTCTGCACCGCGTCGGGGCCGTCGCTCGAGATCCGGCCTCCGTAGCCGCCGCCGAAGGTCTCGAGGAAGCAGTAGTACTCGCCGGTCGCGGGATCGACGCCGCCGAACCCCGCGTGGCACATCATCGCCTTCGTCCCCGCCGGCACGCGCTCGGGCATCGTCTCCGAGAGGGCCTTGAAGATGATGTCGTTCAGGCGCGTCTGCGTCTCCCAGCCCCCGACGACCGGCGAGGGAAGCGTGCAGTTCGTGACGCTGCCGGGCGGCGCCTCGACGCGCAGCAGGCGGTAGAAGCCGTCGTTGACCGGCAGGTCGGGGTCGACCAGGCACTTGAGCGCGTAGGCGCAGGCCGAGAACGTCTGCGCGAACGTGGAGTTGACGGGCGCGCGCCGCTGCGGATCCGAGCCCGCCGTCTCGAACAGGGCGCCCTCCTCGTCGAACGTGACGCGCACGCGCAGGTAGACGGGCTCGTCGGTGTAGCCGTCGTTGTCGACGGTGCCGTCGGCCTCGAAGGAGCCGCGCGGAAGCTTGGCGAGCTCCGCGCGGGCGCGCCGCTCGGTGTAGTCGAGCAGCTCGTCCATCGCCTGCACGACGGTGTCGACGCCGTGCCGCTCGACGAGCGCCGCGAGCCGGCGCACGCCCGTCGTGTTCGCGGCGATCTGCGCGCGGAAGTCACCCGCGGTCTCGTGCTTGGAGCGGATCTGCGCGAGCACGAGGCGGAAGACGTCCGGCACGAGCCGTCCCGCCGCGACGACCTTGACCGGCGGAATGATCACGCCCTCCTGGTAGACCTCGCGGAAGGCGCCGATCGACGCGGGCGCGCCGCCGCCCACGTCGACGTGATGGGCGAGGTTGGCGACGTAGCCGAGCAGGCGCCCCGCCGCGTGCACGGGCGCGATCAGGCTGATGTCGTTCAGGTGCACGCCCCCCGGGAAGGGCTCGTTGGTGATGATCATGTCTCCGGGCTCCAGTGCGTCCGGGCCGTACTCGAGCACGGCTCTCGGCACCTGCTCGACCATCGAGCCGAGGTGGACGGGCTGCGCGAAGCCCTGGGCGACCGAGCGGAGTTGCGCGTCGAAGAAGGCGCAGGAGAAGTCCGAGCGCGTCTTGATGTTCGTCGAGTAGGCGCTCCGCCGCAGCGCGAGCACCATCTCGTCGGTCGCCGCGACGAGCGCGTTGCGGATCACCTCGAAGGTGATCGGGTCGAGCGTCACGACAGCCCCGTCTCGAGCCCCGCGGCGTGCGTGCGCTCGACCGAGCGGTAAGGCCCCTGGGCTCCGTAGCGCTCGTGCGCGCGCCCGACCGCGGCCACGTCGAGCTCGAAGCCGAGGCCCGGCCCCTCCGGCACGGCTACGCGCCCGGCGACGGGCTCGGGCGGGTCGAGCACGAGCGGCTCCGCGAGGAGCTGGTGCATGACCTGGTTGCCGAGCGTCAGGCTCGGCACCGCCGCCATCGCCTGGAGCGCGGCGCAGGTCGAGATCGCGCTCTCCATGCAGGCGTGGCGGTTCAGCGGCAGCCCGTGCTCGTGCGCGAGAGATGCGGCCAGGCGCAGCCGCCAGAGGCCGCCGCACTCGTGGTGGCCGAGCACGATCGCGTCCGCCGCCTCCCGCTCGAGCACCGCGAGCAGCTCGCTCGAGGTGAAGACCGCCTGGTCTGCGGCGATCCTCGTCCCCACCGAGCGGCGGACGCGGGCGAGGCCGTTGACGTTGCCCGCCGCCACGGGCTGCTCGACCCAGTCGAGGCCGTAGGGCTCCAGGCGGCGGATCCGCTCGACCGCCGTCGGCACGTCCCACGCCTCGTTCGGGTCGATCCGCAGGAGGGCGTCCGGCCCGATCGCCTGTCGTACCGCTGCGACTGCGGCCTCGTCGGACTCGGCAGCCCGACCCACCTTCAGGTAGACGACGCGGTAGCCCTCTCCGGCCAGCTCGCCCGCGTGGGCGGCGAGCTCCTCCGGCGTCTCTCCCTGGGGGAACGCCATGAAGTCGACCTCCTCGCGGACGCGCCCGCCGAGGAAGGTCGAGGCGGGCACGCCGAGCGCCTTGCCGAGCGCGTCCCAGCAGGCGACCTCGATCCCCGCCACGATCTGGTTCGTCCAGTGCGGCGTGAAGCGCCACCGCCCCGTGCGCCAGAGCTCGCCGAGGACGGCCTCGACGTCGCCGGGCGAGCGTCCGAGGAACGCCTCCGAGACGATGCGCCCGTACGCCTCGACGGCCACGGGGTCCTCGCAGATCGACTCGCCGTAGCCGATAGCGCCCTCGTCCGTCTCGACCGTCCAGAGCACGAGATTGGCGCCGAGCTGCGCGCCCGAGCTCCAGTGGAACGGCTGCCGGAGCGGGACGGCGAGCGCCGTGCTCTCGACGCGCGCGATCCTCATGCGCGGTTCCCCGGCCCCCAGACCGAGCTGAAGGTGTCGCCCTCCTCGAAGCGCGAGTGGCGGAGCGGCGAGATGTCGATGGCGGGCTCGCGGCCGGCGATCACGTCGGCGAGCGCCTCGCCGAGCGGCGGGCCGAGCTTGAAGCAGTGGCCGCTGCCGCCGAAGGCCGTGTAGTAGCCCTCGAGCGCCGGCTCGGCGCCGACGATCGGGTACCAGTCGTCGGTGATGTCGTACATGCCGGAGTAGCCGGTGAGGTAGCGGACGCGGTCGCGCAGTCCGGGCACGCGGCGAAAGAGCTTCTCGAGCATCCGCCGGACGTGCTCGTCGTCGGTGCCGGGATCGTAGGTCTCGGGGTCGTCCGGCTCGACCTCCTTCGGCCAGCCCTCGCCCACGAGCAGGCGCCCGGGCCCGTGCGGGCGGAAGTAGAAGCGCTGAGCCGCGTCGGAGGTGACGGGTACCTCGCCGAAGCCGGACGGCAGCTCGAGCTGGGCCTCGTGCTCGCGGCTGAACGTGAGCCGGTACTCGATCCCGGCCAGCCTGCCGATCCGATCACCCCACGGCCCCGCGGCGTTGACGACGACAGGCGTCGCGATCGCACCGGCGCTCGTGCTGACGCCCGTGACCCGCCCGCCCGTCCGCTCGATCCCGGTGACGGCGCGCCCCTCGTGCACGGCGAGGCCGCGCCGCCGCGCGGAGTCAACGAGCGAGCGCGTCGTCAGCACGGGGTCGGCGTAGCCCGAGGCCGGCTCGAGGCACGCGAGCGCGATGCCGTCGACGTCGAGCTCCGGGTAGCGCTCCGCGACCTCGTCGGGGGAGAGGATCTCGGTCTGCACGCCGAGCGAGCGTTGCAGTGGCACCACGTCGCGGATCGCCCGCTCCTCGCCGGGGGGCGCCATCACCATGTAGCCGCAGCGCACGAAGCCGCTCGGGCCGCCGAGCTCCTCCTCGTCTCGCTCGAACATCTCGACGGCGCGGAGAGCGAGCCGGATGCCGACCTCGTTCGAGTAGTGCTGCCGCACGTTCGCCGCCGAGTAGCGCGTCGAGCCCGAGCAGACCGCCCCCTTGTCGAGGAGCGAGACGTCGCCGAAGCCGAGCTTCGTCAGGGCGTGCGCGACGCTCGCGCCGAGGATCCCCGCTCCGATCACGACGGCGTCCGCGCGCTCGCTCAAGTGCGACTCCTCTCCGCGGCGGTCGCCGCATCGTCCACGGCTCCCTCGCGCACGACGACGCCGTAGCGCTCGCGCGCAGCCTCGACGCCGACCTTCCCGTCGCGCACGTCGGCGGCGACCGCCTCCGGCTCCCGCTCGAGCGGGTCGCCGAAGCCGCCTCCGCCCGCCGTACGGTGGTGGAAGACGTCGCCGCGCTGGACGACCCTCGAGAACATCGGCGGGAGCTGCTCCTCGCTCCCGTCGGCGTGGCGCAGCAGGTTCGCCGAGCGCGCGCCGTCGTCGCCGCCGGCGAGCCCGTAGGGGGCGTGGAGCTGCCGGTCCGAGCGGACGACGAGGGACGTGTCGGGGGTCAGGCAGCGCCAGGAGCGCTCGATCGCGAGCCCGCCGCGGAAGCGCCCGGCTCCGCCCGTGTCCGGCACGAGCCCGTAGCGCTCGACCACGATCGGGAACTCGCTCTCTGCGACCTCGACCGGGATGTTGGAGGCGGTCGCGGCGGGATTCGAGACGCCGTCGTTGCCGTCGGCCTCCGGTGTGCCGCCCCACGTGCCCGTCACGAGCTCGGAGTAGACGAAGCGCTCGCCGCCCTCGCGCCCGCCGCCGAAGACGGCGATCGTGTTGCCGCCCTCGCCCGCCGCCGGAATCCGCTCCGGGACGAGCTGCGCGAGCGCGCCCGCCACCGCGTCGACCACCCGGAAGCCGGTTACGCCGCGCATCGAGGAGGCTCCGGGCATCACCACCTCGGCGATCGTGCCCGGCTTCGTGATCACGTGCACGGGCCGGAAGGCGCCGGAGGTGTTCGGCACCTCGACGGCGAGCGCGGCCCGGACTGCCTGGTAGACGGCCGCTGCGACGAACGAGCGCGTGCTGTTCAGCGCTCCCCGCACCATCGGCGCCGACTGCGAGAAGTCGGCGGTGAGCTCGTCGCCGGCGATCGACACGCGCACGTGGACCGGCACCTCGCGCACCTCGATCCCGTCCGAGTCGAGGTAGTCGGTGAACTCGGCGCTGCCGTCCGGCCAGCTCGCGAGCTCGTGGCGGACGAGCCGCTCGGTGTGCTCGATCAGCCCCTCCATCAGGGCAGCGAGCCGCCCGCTCCCGTACCGCGCCGCCAGCTCCTGCAGCCCCCGCTCGGCCACCGAGCACGCAGCCACCTGCGCCCCGAGATCGCCGAGCGTCATGCGGGGGATGCGCACGTTCGCGCGGATGATCTTGAAGACGTCCTCGACCGGCTCGCCCTCGGCGTACAGGCGCAGCCACGGCAGGCGGAGCCCCTCCTGGAAGATCTCCGTGTTGTCGCACGCGCCCGAGCCGGGCAGGCGTCCGCCGACGTCGCCGTGGTGGGCCGTCGCGCAGGCGAAGCCGACCAGCTCCTCCTCCGCGAAGACGGGCTTGACCACGAAGATGTCCTGCAGGTGCATGCCCCCGTCGAACGGGTCGTTGAGGGCGTAGACGTCGCCGGGCCGCAGCCGCTCGCCGTAGTGGTCGAGGAGCGACGCCATCGCCGTCGGGATGGAGCCGAGGTGGAACGGGATCGTGACCGCCTGGGCGACCGTGTCGCCGGCGGCGTTGCAGAGCGCCGCGGAGAAGTCCATCCCGTCGCGCACGATCGTCGAGTGCGCTGTGCGGAAGATTGTCGTCGCCATCTCGTCGGCGAGCGACGCGAGCGCGTTCGCGACGATCTCCTGCGTGATCGGGTCGGTCACGACCGGAGCACGGGGGCTAGCCACGCCGGCCGTCCCGCTCGAGCACGAGCGTCTCCGTCCCCGCGTCGCGCCGGACGGTCCAGTCCGGGGGCACGACGACCGTCGTGTCGTACTCGTCGACGAGGAGCGGCCCCTGCTCGGGGAGGGCTCCGATCGACGAGCG
>JACCZA010000172.1 GCA_013696185.1 Actinomycetota bacterium | reverse complement strand
AGCCCGGCGAGAAGCAGGGGATCGTCCTCGAGCCCGCCGGTCCGCGCGGCTGTCGCGATCGCGTCGAAGCCGAGCTCGCCCGTGGCGCCGTAGACGAGCGCCGAGCCGAACAGGAGGACCGCCGAGCCGAAGCTGCCGACGATCAGGTACTTGAGGCCCGCCTCGAGCGATCCCGGCCGCTCGGCGGCGATCGCGCAGAGGATGTAGAGGGAGATCGAGAACCACTCGAGCCCGAGGAAGAGCGTGAGGAGGTTGCTCGCGCCGACGAGGAAGACCATGCCGCCGCCCGCAGCGGCGAGGAGCGCGTAGTACTCGCCCACGTGCTCGCCCCGCCCGAGCCGCTCGCTCCAGGAGATCCCGACCGAGAGGAGGCCCGCGCCCGCGACGATCACCGTCGTCAGCGCGGTGAGGCGATCGCGCGCGAACGCGTCGACGAGGACGAGCTCTCCGTCCGCGCTCTCGACGTAGAGCACCACCGCGAGGGCGGCCGCCG
The DNA here is from genome assembly GCA_013696185.1 of Actinomycetota bacterium. GTDB lineage: Bacteria > Actinomycetota > Thermoleophilia > Gaiellales > Gaiellaceae > JACCZA01. Next base: position 9,337 of record JACCZA010000172.1, on the reverse strand, counting down.
TGGCGAAGCCGGCGGCGGCGATTCCGGCCGCCAGGGGCTTGCGCCAGGAGGACGGGGCGAGCACCGCCGCGAGGAGCGCGAGACCGACCGCGGCGAGAAGCGCCAGCGTGGGCGAGAGGGCGAACCAGTCGACGCTCGGCGTGTCGGTCATGGGGCGTCCACGAGTGGCGCGTAGGCCGTCCAGCCGCCACCCGCGGCCTCGGAGAACAGCGGGCTCGTCTGCCCGCCGGCCGGGTCGCCGCCCGGAAGCGAGCGGTCGGCGACGCCCGCGGGCCAGGCCGACAGCGCGAGCAGGCACGCGACGAGCGGGACGACGATCGCGAGCTCCGCCGGCCGCAGGTCGAGCGCCTCCTCACTGACGGCGGCGCCGCGGCGGTCGTGCAGCACGGCCGAGATCAAGCGGAGCGTGTACATCGCCGCCAGGACGATCGCGGCGGCGCCGATCACCGCCCAGAGCCAGCCCCGGTCGAAGACGCCCGCCAGGATCAGGAACTCGCCCGCGAAGGCTGCCGAGCCCGGCACCGCGAGCGCGATCACGCCCGTCGTCATGAGCAGCGTCGCCAGCGCAGGACGCCCCTTGGCGAAGCCGCCGAGCGAGGCCAGCTCGCCGTTCCCCGCGCGGCGCTCGATGCCGCCGGCGAGCAGGAAGAGGGTCGCCGACACGAGCGCGTGCACCACCGACTGGAGGATCGCGCCGTTCACCCCTGCGCTGTTCCCGGAGAAGAGCCCGAGCGTGATCAGGCCCATCTGCGCGAGGCTCGAGTAGGCGATTACCCCGCGGACGTCGGGCGCGCGGAAGGCCAGCAGCGACCCGTAGACGAGCCCGAGGCTCGCGAGCACGAGCACGAGCACGCGGAAGTCTGCGACCGGGTCCGGGAACTTCGCGATCACGATCCGCAGGAGCCCGAAGACGGCGGCCTTCGACACGATCCCCGAGAGGACCGCCGCGACCTCGGGCGACGCCTCGCGGTAGGCGTCCGGCAGCCAGCCGTGCAGCGGGAACAGCGGCGCCTTGACCGCGAAGGCGGCGAGGAAGCCGAGGAAGAGCCACTCGTTGCCGCTCGTCCCCGACTCGACGAGGTCGAACGTGCCCTGGGAGAGCCCGAGGCCGACGATCGCGGCCAGCATCAGCAGCGAGCCGCAGATCGTGTAGATCACGAGCTTGACGGTCGCGCTCTGCCGGCCGCGGCCGCCCCAGACGCCGACCAGCACGTAGAGCGGGATCAGCATCCCCTCGAAGGCTGCGTAGAAGAGCAGCAGGTCCTGCGCGCTGAAGACCGCGACGATCGCGCCGCTCAGGAAGAGCATCGAGCCGAAGTAGGTGCGCGCCCGCTCGCGTCCCGCCCAGACGCCGTACGCGGTCGCCGACGCCATCACGACGACCGTCGCCCCGACCAGCCAGAGCGAGAAGCCGTAGAGGCCGACGTGGTAGGAGACGCCGAGGTCGCTGAACCAGCTCAGCCGGGCGTCCTCCTGCAGTCCCGACTCGTCGAAGTCGAAGGCGACGACGGCGTTCACCCACACGCCGACCTCGAGCAGCGAGACGAGCAGGGCGATCGCGCCGGCCCAGAGGCGGGACCAGGGCGCGAGCCAGACGACGAGCGCGCCGGCGAAGGGGAGCAGGATGAGGACGGTGGTCAGCATTTTCAGCGCACCGAGACGAAGACGAGGGCGAGGATGGCGAGACCGCCGGCGATCGCCAGCGCGTAGGTGCGCAGGTAACCGGTCTGCGCGTGCGAGAGGCCGCGCCCGACGCCTCGCGTGCCGCCGGCGATGCCGGCCAGCGAGCCGCCGATCAGCGGCCCCTCGATCAGCCTGCCGAAGAGGCGGGCGAGCGCCGCTGCCGGGTGGTAGAACAGGCCCTGGTAGAGCTCGTCGAAGTAGAGCTTGTGCTCGAGCGGACGGCGCAGCGCGGCTGCCCGCGGCGCCGCGACGCGCTTCGAGCCGTAGACGAGCCAGGCGACGGCGATCCCCGCCACGCCGAGGCCGACGGCGAGGGCGCTCGTGACCCAGTCCTGCGTCACCGTCGGCTCCACGAGCGGCTCGGCCGACTCGCGCAGGAAGTCGGCGAGCGGGTGCCAGATGCCGGCGATCTGGACGGCGCCGCCGATCACCGCGAGCAGGGCGAGTGCCGCCACGGGCAGGGTCATCGAGCGCGGCCCCTCCCCGTGCTCGCTGTGCAGGTGCTCGCGCACGAACGCGCTCGGCTCGCCGCCGAAGACGAGGAAGATCAGCCTGAACGTGTAGACCCCGGTGAGGAAGGCGCCGATCAGCCCGGCGACGAAGAGCACGTAGCCGTAGGCATCGCCGGTCGCGAGCGCGGAGGCGAGGATCGAGTCCTTCGAGAAGAAGCCGGAGAGGGGCGGGATGCCGGTGAGCGCGAGGCCCCCGATCAGCATCGCGAGCCACGTCCGCGGCAGCAAGCGCCGCAGGCCACCCATGCGGCGCATGTCCTGCTCGCCGACGAGCGCATGGATCACGAGCCCTGCGCCGAGGAAGAGCAGCGCCTTGAAGAAGGCGTGCGTCATCAGGTGGAACATCCCGTTCGCGTAGGCGCCGATGCCGGCTGCGAGGAACATGTAGCCGATCTGGGACATGGTCGAGTAGGCGATCACGCGCTTGATGTCCGTCTGGACGAGCGCGATCAGGCCGGCGACGACGAGCGTCAGCGCGCCGATGCCGGCGGCGAGGTCCTGCACGCTAGGAGCCGCCTCGAAGATCGCGCTCGCGCGGACGATCAGGTAGACGCCCGCGGTCACCATCGTCGCCGCGTGGATGAGGGCGCTGACCGGAGTCGGCCCCTCCATCGCGTCGGGCAGCCAGGTGTGGAGGGGGATCTGGGCCGATTTCGCGACTGCGCCGCCGAGCAGCCCGAGCGCGACGAGGTTGACGGTCGTCGAGCCGAGCCCGTCGGCGGCGTCGAAGGCCTCGAGGAAGTCGAGCGTCCCCGTCTCGTAGATGAGCAGGAAGAACGCGAGCGCCATGGTCGCGTCGCCGACGGCATTCATGATGAACGCCTTCTTCGCGGCGGCGATCGCGCTCGGCCGGTCGTGGTGGAAGCCGATCAGGAGGTACGAGGAGAGCCCGACGAGCCCCCAGCCCGCGAGCAGGATCAGGAAGTTGCCCGCGAGCACGAGGGTCAGCATCGAGAAGACGAAGAGCGCCATGAACGCGAAGAAGCGCCGCTCCTCGTCGTCGCCCGCCATGTAGCCGATCGAGTAGGCCACGATCAGCGAGCCGACACCCGAGACGATCAGCATCATCATGATCGAGAGCGGGTCGACGAGGAGCGTGAGGCCGACGTCGAGGTCGCCGATCGAGAGCCACGTCCACGCGGTCGAGAGCTGCCGCCGCTCCTCGCCGTCCCGGCCGAGCACCTGGACGAAGCAGACGACCGCCGCCGCGAAGGAGACGGCGACGGAGGCGGTCGAGAGGATGCCGGCGAGGCGGCGCGAGATGCCCGTGCCGAGGAGCGTGATCGCGAGCGCCCCCGCGAGCGGTGCGAGCAGGCAGATCCAGGCGGGAATCGTCAGAGCCATCGGTTGGCCGTACGGTCGTCCACTAGCCGCGGAGGGTGGTCAGCTTGTCGACGTCGAGCGCGAGCCGGCGCCGCGCCATCGCCACGATCAGGCCGAGGCCGACGACGACCTCCGAGGCAGCTACGGCCATGACGGCGAGCGCGAAGATCTGGCCGTCGAGGTTGCCGCCCTGCCGCGCAAAGGTGATCAGCGCGAGGTTCCCGCTGTTCAGCATGATCTCGAGCGAGAGCAGGACGATCAGGGGACTCCGCCGCAGGAGCACGCCGAGCGTGCCGATCGCGAAGAGGATGGCCGAGACGGCGAGGTACCAGGTCGTGTCGGGGCCCCTCATCGCTCCGGCACCCCGGCGCCCACGCTCGTGGCCGGCACCGAAGGCGCCCGCTCGGGCAGAGTCCGCTCGCCGGCACCCTCCTCCCGCGGCACGCCGCCTGCGCGCGAGTGCGCCCCGAGGATGACGCCGCCGATCGCCGCGACGAGGAGGACGATCGAGGTGATCTCGAAGGCGAGCAGCTGGTCGGTCAGGAAGAACCTCCCGATCTCGGCCGGGCTGCCGAAGCTCTCGCGCACGTCCGCCTCGTCCGAGAGCCGCCCGCCCGCCTTGAGGCCGATCACCATCACGATCTCGAGCAGGAGGGCGCTCGCGGCGATCACCGCCGCCCAGCGCTGCCAGGAGGAGCCGCCGGCCCAGGGCGCGTCAGCCTGGCCCCCGAGGTACGCGATCACGAAGAGGAACATCACCGCGACGGCGCCCGCGTAGACGAGCACCTGCGCGGCCGCCACGAACTCGGCGGAGAGGAGCAGGAAGAGCACCGCGAGCGAGCCGAGGTTGCCGATCAACGCGAGCGCCGAGTAGAAGGGGTTCGTGACCGAGACGACCGCGACCCCCGAGCCCAGGCAGGCGAAGGCCGCCGCGAGCCAGACCACCCAGACGAGGAAGTTCCCCACTACGACTACGACCCGGTCTTGTAGAAGGGGATGGGCGTGTCGTACAGCTCGCGGTCGGCGACCGGCACGCGCTTGATCGGCGGCGCGAGCAGCATGTCCTTCGTGTAGATCAGGTCGTCGCGCGAGTACTCCGAGAGCTCGAACTCGTTGCCGAGCGTGATCGCGTCGAAGGGGCAGGCGAGCTCGCAGTAGCCGCAGAAGATGCAGCGGCTGAGGTTGATCTCGTAGATGCGCGCGTAGCGCTCGCCGGCGGACACCCTGTGCTCGGCGGTGTTCTCCGCCGCGACGACGCGGATGCAGTCTGCCGGGCACGCTGCCGCGCAGAGCGAGCAGCCGACGCACTTCTCGAGCCCGTCCTCGTGGCGCCAGAGACGGTGGCGGCCGCGGAAGCGCGGGTAGAGCGGCCGCTTGTACTCGGGATACTGCTGCGTGATCGGCTTCTTGAAGATCTGCTTGAACGTGACCCCGAAGCCCTTGATCGATCCGAATGGCTGTGGCGACATCCCGGCTCCCCTAGTCGATCAGGACGACGAAGAAGGCGGTCGCGACGGCGTTGACGGTCGCGATCGGCAGGAGCACCTTCCAGCCGAAGCGCATCAGCTGGTCGTAGCGCAGCCGCGGCAGCGTCGTCCGCATCCAGATGAAGACGAACAGGATCGCGAGCAGCTTGAGCACGAACCAGATCGGCCCGGGCAGGAACGGCCCGTGCCAGCCGGCGAAGAAGAGCGTGACGCAGAGCGCCGAGAGGGTGATCAGGTTGATGTACTCGGCCATCTGGAAGAGGCCGAAGCGCATGCCGCCGTACTCGGTGTGGTAGCCGGCGACGAGCTCCTGCTCGGCCTCGGGCAGGTCGAAGGGCGCGCGGTTCGTCTCGGCCGTGCCGGCGATGAAGAACGTGAGCAGGCCGACGATCTGCGGCACCACGAACCAGATCGTGGCGTCCTGCTTCGCGACGATCTCCGTCAGCGAGAGCGACTGGCCCATGATCACGACGCCGAGCACCGAGAGCGCGAGGGAGACCTCGTAGGAGACGAGCTGCGCGCACGTGCGCATCGAGCCGAGCAGCGCGTACTTCGACTCGGAGGCCCAGCCGCCGATGATGAAGCCGTAGACGCCGAGGGAGCCGAGCGCGAAGAGGAGGATGAGCGCGATCGGGACGTCGATGATCTGGCCCGCCACGTCCTGGCCGAAGATCGTCCACCCCGCGCCGAAGGGGATCACGGCGAAGGCCGCGAGCGCGGTCGTGGCCGAGATCACCGGCGCGGCCAGATAGAGCGCGTCCCGCGAGGCGGCGGGGAAGAAGCTCTCCTTCCTGAGCAGCTTGACGAGGTCGGCGATCGGCTGCAGGAGCCCGAACGGGCCTGTCCGGTTCGGCCCGTAGCGGAGCTGCATCCGGCCCATCACCTTGCGCTCGACGAGCGTCATGTAGGCGAACGTGAGCAGCACCACGTTGACGATCACGACGGCCTTGATCACGCTGACCCACCAGGCCTCGGTCACGCCTTGACCACCTCCACCAGCGCGTGGAGGTCGCCTGCGTGCTCCTCGGCGATCCGCACGACCCCCGGGGCGAGCCTGCGATCGAGCCGCGCCCGGAGAGCGGTCGAGGTGCCGTTCGAGCGCACGCTCACCTCGTCGCCCGAGCTGATGCGGCGGCGCTCGGCGTCGTCGGCGGAGAGCTCGACCTCGCGCGGGGGGCGCTGGAACTGGAGCTCCGGCACCCGCTCGACCGCGGCCCCGGAGAAGAGCGGCCGGTAGCGCAGGAGCTGCAGGTAGTGCCCGTCGCTCGTCGGCGGCGGGGGTGCGCTCTCGAGCGGCGGCAGCGGGGCGGCCTCGGCCCGGGGCGGCAGCGCGGCGCGCTCCCCGACCTCCCCGAAGGCCAATCCTCCGAAGGCGACCGGCGAGAGCTCCTCGAAGACGAGCGCCGGGTACGGCGGGAGCGCGATGCCGAAGCGCTCGGCGAGCTGCGACAGCCAGGCGAGCTCGTCGGGTGCGGGGGGCATCACGGCACGGCGCAGGCGCTGCAACCGGCCCTCGAGGTTCATCGTCGTGCCGTCGCGCTCGAGGTAGCTCGTCGCCGGCAGCACGAGATCGGCCCAGCCGACCGCGAGCGCGTGGAACATCGTGATCGCGAGCACGGCCTCGGCGCGCTCGGCGAGGGCGCGCACGTTCGGGTCGGATGCGGCCTCGTCGCCGGAAACGATCAGCAGGGAGATCGGCTCGGGGTTCTCCGCCTCCTCGTCCGAGGCGGCGGCCCAGGCGGCGGCAACGCCGCGGCCGTTCGGGGTCGCCGGCAGATGGAAGGCGCCGCAGCCCTCCTTGCCGTCGAAGCCGAGCGCGCGGGCGAGCGCGGCGAGGTGGGCTCCGCCCTGGCCGCCCTGGCCCGACCAGATCAGGATCGCGCGGGCGGATTCGCGCAGGCGCCGGCCGACCTCGCTGCCCGGGGCCGCCAGGTCGCGGCACACCTGCGCGGCCGAGCCCGGGGCGGCGAGGAGCGTGCCGGAGGGGCCGGCGGTGACGAGCTCGGCCCCGCCGCGCTGCGCAGCGCGGATCCAGAGGTCGACGATGGGCGCCCGCTCCGAGACGGGGTCGTCCCCGACGACGACCACGAGCTCCGCGTCGCGGATCGCAGACAGCGGCAGCCGGTAGGCGTCGAGCGCGTGGCCCGCCTCCTCGGGGAGCACTGCGGAGTGCGCGCCGAGGCCGCCGCGAAGCAGCCTCGCGAGGCCGTAGGCCCCCTCGACGGTCTCCGAGCCCGAAAGTGCCGTGACGATGCGGCTGCCGGCGCCGCGCAGTAGCCGCTCGGCCTCGTCCAGCGCCTGATCCCAGCCGATCGGCGAGAAGCCGCGGCGTCGGACGCGCAGCAACGGCTCGGTGATCCGGTCCTCCGCGCGCAGATGGGAGTGGGCGAAGCGGCCCTTGTCGCAGAGCCAGCCCTCGTCCACCTCCGGGTGGTTGCGGGAGACGATGCGCTTGACCTTTCCCTCGCGGGTCGTGGCGCTCACGTTGCAGCCGACGGGACACATCGCGCAGACGGTCGGCACGTTCTGGATCTCCCAGGGCCGCGCCTCGAAGCGGTACTGGGTCGAGGTGAGCGCCCCGACGGGACAGAGCTCGATCACGTTGCCCGAGAACGGCGCCCGGTAGGGCTCGTCCTCGAAGGTGGCGATCGCCGACTGGGCGCCCCGGTTGCGGGCGACGAGCTGGCCGTCGCCGGCGACGCTCTCGGAGAACCGCGTGCAGCGGTAGCAGAGGATGCAGCGCTCGCGATCGAGCGCGATCGTGGGGCTGATCGGGATCGGCTTCTCGAACGTCCGCTTGGGAAAGATCATGCGCGTGTTGCCCGGCCCGTAGCGGAACGTCAAATCCTGCAGCGGGCACTCGCCGCCCTTGTCGCAGACGGGGCAGTCGAGCGGGTGGTTGACGAGGATGAACTCGAGCGTCGCGTTCTGGCCCTCCGCCGCCTTCTCGGAGGTCGCGGCCGTCCGCACCGCCATCCCGTCCTGGGCCGTGAGCGTGCAGCCGGCCTGGAGCTTCGGCATGCCCTCGATCTCGACGAGGCACATGCGGCAGGCGCCGATCGGCGGGCCGAGGCGCGGCTCGTAGCAGAAGACAGGGATCTCGACGCCCGCCTGCAGCGCCGTCTCGACGAGGCCCGTCCCCTTCGCGACCTCCGCCCGGCGCCCGTCGATCGTGACCGTCACGAGCTCGGGCGTGCTCACGCGAGGCCTCCCCGACCGGTCACGCCGGCACCTCGGCCGTGGGGTGGTGCGTGTGCTGCTCGACGGGAGCGAACAGGCCGTCGAGGGACGACGCACCGCCGTAGGGGCAGCCGCCGGTCTCGATGTGCTCGCGGAACTCGTCGCGGAACTTGTCGATGTAGCTCGCGATCGGCATCGCGGCCGCGTCGCCGAGCGGACAGAGGCACTTGCCGAGGATCCGGTCGCAGACGTCGAGCAGCAGGTCGAGCTCGCTCGAGGCAGCGCGGCCCTCCTCGATCTTCTCCAGCAGCTGCACCATCCAGCGGGTCCCCTCGCGGCAGGGCGTGCACTTGCCGCACGACTCGTGCATGTAGAACTGCGCCACCCTGAGGCCGAGCTGCACCATGCAGCAGCGATCGTCGATCACGATCACCGCGCCCGAGCCGAGCATCGAGCCCGCCTCCGCCATCGAGCCGGCGTCGAGCGGCGTGTCGATCTGATCCGCAGTCAGGACGGGCACGGACGAGCCTCCCGGAATGACCGCCTTCAGCTCCCGGCCGCCGGGGATGCCGCCGCCGAGGTCGTAGATCAGCTCGCGCAGGCTCGCACCGAGCGGGAGCTCGTAGTTGCCGCCGTTCGCGACGTTGCCGGAGAGCGAGAAGACGCGCGTGCCGGAGGAGTCGGGCGGCACGCCGATCTTCGCGTACTCGGCGGCGCCGAGCTCGATCACCTTCGGCACCGTGGCGATCGTCTCGACGTTGTTGATCAGCGTCGGCGCCGTGTAGAGACCCGAGACGGCCGGAAAGGGCGGCCGCGAGCGCGGTTGCCCGCGCTTGCCCTCGAGCGACTCGAGCAGCGCCGACTCCTCGCCGCAGATGTACGCCCCCGCCCCTCGGTGAAGCACGATGGTCACTCCCTCGAGGAGCACTGCTGCCCGCACCTCCTCGAGCGCGGCGCGCAACACCTCGAACTCGTGCAGGTACTCGCCGCGGATGTAGATGAAGACGTTCGCCGCGCCGATCGCATGCGCCGTGATCAGGCAGCCCTCGATCAGGCGGTGCGGCACGCGGAACATGATCTCGCGATCCTTGAAGGTGCCCGGCTCGGACTCGTCTGCGTTGACGACGAGGTACGTCGGCTTGCCCGTCCCCT
>JACCZA010000161.1 GCA_013696185.1 Actinomycetota bacterium | reverse complement strand
GTAGTCAGACGCGGCAACAGGATCACCGAACCATGTCCAAACGCGACAGAATCCTTCGGGACAGCGAGCCGCCCGGGCGCTCCGGAAGACCGCAACGCGGCTTGTAGAGCCAGCTTCTGCCCATCCGCCTCCACCCCCATCCAACCGCTTGGCTGCCCTGCGGAGGCAGGGGTCGCATGGCGCTCGTCCCGCCGGCTCATCTTTGGAGCGCGTTACCAGTGCGGTTACCAGTCGACTGATCAGCCCCGGCGCGGCTCTACGGTAAAAGGTCACCTGCAGGCTTTTCTCGAATGGGCCGTGAAGGATTCGAACCTTCGACCTTGGGATTAAGAGTCCCCTGCTCTACCAACTGAGCTAACGGCCCCGGCCGGCCTCGTAGTGTAGCCGCCGTGAAGGTGCTCACCGTGGTCGGCAACCGGCCGCAGTTCGTGAAGTCGGCGCCGCTCTCGCTCGCCCTGCGCGAGGCCGGGATCGACGAGGTCGTCGTGCACACAGGGCAGCACTACGACCGGGAGCTGTCCGGCGTCTTCTTCGACGAGCTCGGTCTCGCCGAGCCCGCGTACCGCCTGGAGGCGCGCTCGGCCGAGCCCGAGGCGATGCGCCCGGGCATCGTCGAGGCGCTCGCGCTCGAGCGGCCCGACTGGGCGCTCGTGCTCGGGGACACGAACTCCACCCTCGCAGGCGCCCGCGCGGGCAGGGAGGAGCGCGTGGCGCTCGCCCACGTCGAGGCCGGGCTCCGCAGCGGCGACCTGACGATGCCCGAGGAGCGCACGCGCATCGAGGTCGATCGCCTCTCGGCCCTCCTGCTCTGCCCCGACGAGCGCTCGCGCGCCACGCTCGAGGGCGAGGCGGTCCCCGGGCGGATCGAGGTCGTCGGCGACGTGATGGCCGACGTGGCGCTGCGCTTCGCGCCGATCGCGCGCGAGCGCTCGGGGATCCTCCGGCGCCTCGAGCTCACCCCCGGCGCCTACGTCGTCGCCACGGTGCACCGGGAGGCGAACGTCGCGCCCGGGCGGCTCGCGCGGATTGCGGCGGGCCTCTCGGCACTCGAGCGCCGCACGATCTTCCCCGCCCACCCGCGCACGCGGGCGGTGATCGAGGCCGAGGGGATCGAGCTCGCCCCGTCGATCGAACTGATCGAGCCGCTCGGCTACGTCGACTTCACGGGGCTCGCCGCCCAGGCGGCCGTGATCGTGACCGACTCCGGCGGCCTGCAGAAAGAGGCCTACTGGTACGGCGTGCCGTGCGTCACAACCCGGCCCTCGACCGAGTGGATCGACACCGTCCTCGCCGGCGCCAACACGCTCGTGGACGACGACCCGGCGGCGATCGCGGCAGCCGTCGCTCGCGCCGTGATGCCCGCGGAGCGGCCCGTGCTCTACGGCGACGGCAGGGCGGCGGCCCGCATAGCGGAGACCCTCGCTAGGCTTCCGGCCGGATGAGCAGCCGCGTAGAGGAGCGGACGGCGAAGGCCCTCGACGGCCGCACGCAGACCACCGACGTCGCGATCGTCGGCGCCGGCTACGTCGGCGTGCCGCTCGCGGAGGTGTTCGCGCGGGCGGGGCGCTCCGTGCTCCTCGTCGACGTGGACGAGGCCCGGGTCGCCCAGCTCAATCGGGGCGAGTCCTACATCGAGGACGTCTCCTCGGAGACCCTCCGCGCGCTCCTCGAGGACGGGCTCCGCGCCACGTCGGACTACGACGAGCTGCGCGACGCCGACGCGATCCTGATCGCTCTGCCGACGCCGCTGTCGCCGCAGCGGGAGCCGGACCTGTCGATCGTCTCGAGCGCCGTCCGCGAGATCGCGAAGCGACTGCGGCCCGGCCACCTCGTCGTGCTCGAATCGACGACCTATCCGGGGACGACCCGCGAGATCGTGCTGCCGCTCCTCGCCGAGAGCGGCCTCGTGGTCGGGGAGGACTTCCACCTCGCGTTCTCGCCGGAGCGGGTCGATCCGGGCAACGAGCGCTGGCGCCCGGAGAACGTGCCGAAGATCGTCGGCGGCATGACGCCCGCCTGCAGCGCCCGCGCCGCCGCGCTCTACGGCGGCGCGATCGAGACGGTCCACGAGGTCTCCTCGCCCGAGGCGGCCGAGCTGACCAAGCTGCTCGAGAACATCTTCCGCTCGGTCAACATCGCCCTCGTCAACGAGCTCGCCCAGCTCTGCGACCGCATGAGCCTCGACGTCTGGGAGGTGGTCGAGGCCGCGGCGACGAAGCCGTTCGGCTTCATGTCCTTCCAGCCCGGGCCGGGCCTCGGCGGGCACTGCATCCCGATCGATCCCTTCTACCTGACGTGGAAGGCGCGCGAGTTCGATTTCTCCACCGAGTTCATCGAGCTCGCGGGCAAGGTCAACGAGAACATGCCGTACTTCTGCCGCTCGAAGATCTCCCAGGCGCTGAACCACGGCAAGCAGCTGTCGCTCAAGGGCTCGCGGGTGCTCGTGCTCGGGATCGCCTACAAGGCCGACATCGGTGACATGCGCGAGTCGCCCGCGCTGAAGCTGATCGCGCTGCTGCGTCAGGCCGGCGCGGAGGTGGCCTACCACGATCCGCACGTGCCCGAGCTGCCCGTGCATGGGCTCTCGTCGGTGGCGCTCGATCCGGCGGCCCACGACTGCGTCGTGATCGTGACCGCCCACTCCGCGGTCGACTACGACCGGCTCGTCGACGAGGCCTCGCTCGTCGTCGACCTGCGCAACGCGACGGGCCGCCGCGGCACGATCAACGAGAAGGTCTGGAAGCTGTAGCGGCGGCGGTGCACGACGTGCGCATCGGCATCGTCGGGCTCGGCTACTGGGGCCCGAATCTCGCGCGGAACTTCGACGAGCTCGCTGAGCTCGCCTGGCTCTGCGACCTCTCCCCCGAGCTGCGGGAGCGCTTCGCCGCGCGCTACCCGCGGGCTCGTGTGACCGCCGAGTTCGACGACCTGCTCGCCGATCCCGACCTCGACGGGGTGGTGATCGCCACTCCCGTCCCGACCCACTTCGAGCTCGCGCGACAGGCGCTCCTGGCCGGCAAGCACGTGTTCGTCGAGAAGCCGCCGGCGACGAGAGCCGACGAGATGGAGGAGCTCTGCGCGCTCGCCGAGGAGCGCGACCTGACGCTCATGCCCGGCCACCTCCTCCTCTACCACCCGGGCGTCCTGAAGCTCAAGCAGCTCGTCGAGGAGGGCGACCTCGGCGAGGTGCTCGTCCTCTACGGCAACCGCCAGAACCTGGGGCAGATCCGCACGAACGAGAACGCCCTCTGGTCGCTCGGGGTGCACGATCTGTCCGTCATCCTCTACCTCGTCGAGGAGGAGCCGAGCGAGGTCTGGGCGCACGGCAACGCGTTCCTCACCCCGGGCGTCGAGGACGTCGTGTTCTGCTACCTGCGCTTCCCCTCGGGCAAGATCGCCCACATGCACCTGTCGTGGCTCGATCCGCACAAGATGCGGCGGATGACGGTCGTCGGCCGGGACAAGATGGTCGTCTTCGACGACATGGCGCTCGAGCACAAGGTGACGATCTACGAGAAGGCGCCGGAGCAGCCGACCGACCGCTACGGGGAGTGGCGCACGCGCACGGGCGACAAGTTCAGCCCGAAGATCCGAAACGACGAGCCGCTGCGGCTCGAGTGCGGACACTTCCTCTCCCTCGTCGCGGGCGAGGGCGACCGGCGCCGCGTGGCGACCGACGGGCTCGCGGTCGTGCGCTGCCTCGAGCAGCTCCAGAGCTCGCTCACCGCCGTCCCGGCGTGAGCGCGATTCCCGAGAGCGTCGAGCTCGGGGAGCATGCTGTGGTCTACCCGGGCACCGTGCTCGGAGACGGCTGCAGGATCGGCGACGGCGCGGTCGTGGGCAAGCAGCCGACGCTCTCGCCCCGCTCGACCGCTAGCCGCGAGCCGCTGCCTCCGGCCGAGCTCGGAGCGGGCGCGGTCGTCTCGACCGGCGCGATCGTGTTCGCCGGCACGCAGCTCGGCGCGCGCGTGATCGTGGGCGACCAGGCCTGCGTCCGCGAGCGCTGCACGATCGGCGACGACGTCGTGATCGGGCGCGGCTCGCTCGTCGAGAACGGCACGACGATCGGCGCGCTGACGAAGATCCAGGCAAACGCGTACATCACCGCGTACTCGACGCTCGAGGAGGAGGTCTTCATCGCCCCCTGCGTCGTGACGACGAACGACAACTTCATGGGCCGCACCGAGGAGCGGCACGAGCTGGTGCGGGGACCCACGATCCGCCGCGGCGCCCGCGTCGGCGGCGGAGCCGTGCTCTGCCCGGGCGTCGAGATCGGCGAGGAGGCCTTCGTCGGCGCGGGCGCGGTCGTCGTGCGCGACGTCGAGCCGCGCTCCGTCGTCGTCGGCAACCCTGCGCGGAAGCTGCGGGACGTGCCCGAGCGCGAGCTCCTGAGCTAGCGGCTACCGCGTCTTCTCGAAGCCGAGGCTGTAGCCGCCGGCGCCGGGGGACTGCGCCTTCACCTGGAGGAAGTACCAGCCCCCACGGCGCCCTCGCACCCGGTAGGAGAAGCGCTGGACTACGCCGCGGCGCGCGGACGACGCGACGCGGTCGATCACCGACAGCGACAGCACGTCGACCCGCTCGGTGCCCGGGCGCCAGAGAAAGAGCCTCGTGCCGGCCGGCCCGCGCAGCGCCGCGGAGAAGCGCTCGCCGGCGCGCAGGAGCACCCGGTAGACGTCGCTCTGGTCGTCCCAGAAGTCGATGCTCGCCTCGACCGTCCGGCTGCGGCCGTAGAGCCTTCGGGCGAGCAGGCCGGCATCGTCGTTCGTCTCGTACGCGTCGCGCGGCGGGAGCTCGTCCGCCGTCGCCGCCGCGATCGCCGAGGCGACGTCGAGACGTCCCCAGCCGGTGAGCGCGTCGCGCGAGGGCGGGCAGGCCGGGCAGCCGCTGCTCGCGCTCACGTCAGCCGCCGTGCGGGTCAGGAGAGCCGTCACCTGCTCCGGCGCGAGCTCGGGCCGAAGCGCGAGCAGGAGAGCCGCCGCCGCGGTCACCTGCGGCGCTGCGAACGACGTCCCCTCGCCCTGGCGGTACTCGTCGGGTCCGCAGTCCGAATAGCCCGCGACCGTGCACGCGCCGCGTGCCGGGGCCAGCGCTCGGGGGAGCGTCGAGAGGATCTCCGTCCCGGGTGCGGCGAGGTCGTTGAGGATCGCGTCTCGGTGCGAGAAGAGCGGCACCGACCCGTCGCGAGCCAGGGCGCTGACGCCGAGCACGTGCGGCAGCGCCGCGGGGTAGCTCGCGAACGGCCAGGGCTGCTTGGGGGCCGTGTTGGCGTTGCCCACGGCGGCGATGAGTACCGCGCCCCGCCTCTGCGCGTACGCGACGGCGCTCGCCTCGAGCGGCGAGTACGTGTCGCGATCGGCGTGGAGAGGATCGCGGAGGCCGCCGAGGCTGAGGTTGATCACCCGCGCGCCCCGATCGACAGCCCAGCGGATCGCGCGCGCCTCCGCCTCGACCGAGACGGAGCGGTCGCGGCGGACGACCTTCGCCACGAGCAGCTCCGCCGACGGCGCCAGCCCGGCGATGCCTTGCCCGTTGTCCAGGTTGGCGGCGATGATGCCCGCGACGAACGTGCCGTGGCCGTGCTGGTCGGTGCGGGGGTCGCCGCCGACGAAGCTGCGCGCCTCGAGGATCCGGCCCTGGAACTCCGGGTGGCCGCCGTCGATCCCGGAGTCGATCACGGCGACCCGCACCGGCAGGAGCGTCGGCAGCTCCGGCCAGGCCTCGAAGGCGCGCGTCTGCTCGATGTACCACTGGCGGGCGGCGAGCGGGTCGGTCGGCGTGAAGGCGAGCCTCCGACGCGCATCGGTGCGCTCGACGTAGGCGACGCCCGGTAGGCGGGCGACTCCGCGAGCGCTCGGCGCCTCGAGCAGAAGCGCACCGAGGGGCAGCAGGTCGCGCGAGACGCGACCGCCGCTCACTCCGGCGATCCGCTCGGCAAGGTGCGCGGGCGAGGCTCCCGCCTCGAGACCGACCGCGAAGCGGGCGCTTGCGGCCGGCTCCGCCGCCACGAGCGCCAGCAGGAGCGCGGCGGCGGCCAGGGTCGACCTCACGGCGCGGCGACGAGGAGCGGCGGGGAGGTACCGGCCGCGAGACCCCGCCCCGGCGCGTTCACCCGGGCCCGGTAGCTCCCGGGGCGCAGCTCCAGCCGCGCAGAGAAGGCGCCGCGCGCGTCGAGCGTGGCGCCGGCGAGGTCCCTCCAGATGGGGCCGGCCAGCCGCTGGACGACGACGGTCGCCCCGGGCAGAGCAGGCCGAGCCGCACCGCGAAGCTCCCCCGGGCCCGGTGCGCGCACGAGCGTCACCGCCGGAGCCACCTCGACGCGCACCGGCGCGCTCGTCACCTCGCCGCTCGCGAGTCTGTACTCCGTCGATACGAGCGGGCTCGCCGGCAGGGAGAAGCGGCCGTCGCGCCCGGAGGCGACGGAGCCGGCGCTCTCCCAGGCGGTCGCGGAGGCGCGCCGCTGCAGGAGGATCCCCGGCAGGTCACGGGCGATTCCCTCAAGCGGCACCGACGTCCCGTAGACGACGGGCGCAGCCGGCTGCTCGAGAGCGAGCACGCCGACACGGAAGTACGTCGAGCGAAGCGCCAGCTTCTCGCGCAGGTCGACCGCGGGCAGGCCCGCCTCGGTCTCGGTGCCGACCCCGACGACGCGGGCGGCGCGGCCGGAGGGATTGAGCTCGGTGCGCACGTCGAGCAGCCGGCCCTTCACGCCGAGCGCCTGCTTCAGCCTGGCCGCCGTGTAGCGGAACGGGCCCCATGTGTGGAGCGGCGAGATGGCGTCGTAGGGATCCTCGACCGAGACGAGGTAGGGCACCGCCGCCGAGCCGCTCCAGACGTCCGCGATCGCGGCGGTGCGGCCGCCCGAGGTCGAGAAGAAGAAGGTCGTGGCGACGCGACCGCCGTAGGTGAGCACCTGGCCCGCGGTGGCGTCGACCGCGGCGGTCGTCTCGGGCTCCTCCGCCGCCATTCCCCCGTAGACCTGGCTGCGCACGTCGTCGTAGAGGTCGAAGTCACCGGCCTTGCGCACCGCGAGGGCGTACGAGCGCGCGACGACGGCCTGGGCCTTCAGCGCCTCGGGCAGCCAGCGGTGCGGCACCTCGTCGGGGACGACCCCGTAGAGGTACGCCTCGAGGCGGACGATGTTGATCACCCGCAGGCGCTTCCTCTTGAGGCTCAGCTCCAGCTGCCCGCGGTAGAGCTTGCCATCGAGCTCGAGCGGTGCCTCGCCGGGGCTGATCAGCACGGGTGGGAGCAGCGTTCGGAGCGCGAGGCGCCGCGGCTTCGACTGCGCCGCCTCAGGCTTCGCGACGCCCTTGCCGGTGGCCGCAGACACCTTGCGGGCGAGCAACCGCAGCCCAGGACCGAGCTCGTGGGGGCCCGCGCCGGCCTCGTACAACTCACCGCTCGCGTCGCGTACGCGGATCGGGCGCATGGAGCCGAGCGTGCGCGGCCCCTCGTCACGGTCGAGGAGGACGCGGACACGCGTGACAGGCGCGCGCTCGAGGGCCGTCCCCGGGTAGTAGTGCGCCACGATCCGGCCGAAGGGATAGCCGCGCTGCGCGAAGCCGAGGGCGCCCCACTGGCTCATGCCGACGCCGTGGCCCCAGCCCCGCCCCGAGATCGCGAAAGTCGGCTGCGCCGTCTTCGCCGGCTCCTGCTGCGGCGCGTGCGGCGTCTCGGTCGGGCGCGCGGCCGCCGCGGCGCCCAGCGCGGCGAGCACGAGGGC
>JACCZA010000151.1 GCA_013696185.1 Actinomycetota bacterium | reverse complement strand
GGCCCGGCGCGATCGCCGTCGCGCCGGGCCTCAGCCGCAAGATCCGATCGCCGAGCTACCTCCGAACCGGCGTCACGAATCCCGTCACGCCGCCGCTGCCCGCGAAGCTCGAGCCATCGGGAAACTCGAACTCGAACGAGTAGGAGCAGTCCTCGACCGCACCGTTCGCAGGCCTCGAGCTGCCCTTCGCGACGGGAGGCTCGACCTCTGTCGTGGTCGTCCCGTCCGCATCGGTGAACGTGCCGGTGAACTCGCCGAAGGCGATCGGGACGAGCACCGCGCGGGAGCCGACCGCATGCGCGGGGCTGAATTGGCCGTTGCCGTTGACCACGGCCTCGTGCGTGCCGCTCGGCTCTTACCACTCTTCTGCGCAGAGGTCGACCTGCTACGCGGCGCTTGCCTCGACGGCGCGTGCGAGCAGCTCGACTACCTCGTCCTCGGGGAGCCCCTCGCGCCGCACGAGCCGCTGCCACGCGTCGAAGCTCGTCGCGAGACCGACGGCTGCGCGCACGCGCCGCACCCGCGCCTCTTCCCCTGTCGCCAGGCCTGCCGCCAGCACCTCGCGGACGGCACCCTCCCAGGCTTGCCTGCCCGCGGCCACGACCTCGCGGAGCGCCGGCAGCCCAGCCTGGTCGCGCTCGATGTGCGCGAGCATCGCCTCGCCGCCGCGGTACCACGCGTGGATCTCCGCCAGGGCCTGCCGGAGACGCTCGCCCGGGTCGTTCAGCTCGGCCCAGGGGGCCGGGTCGGGCGGCCTGTGTCCGGAGACGAAGTGCGCCGAGCAGGCGGCGAAGAGCTGCCCGTCCTCGGGGAAGTGCGTGTAGACCGTCAGCCGCTGCACGCCCGCGCGCCGTGCGATCTCCGCGACCGTCGTGCGCGCCGGCCCCACCTCCTCGTGCAGCGCCACGGTCGCCTCGACGATCCGGCGGCGTGTCTCGGCCTGCCCGTCGGCTCGCTTCTTCAAGGCGTAAGGGCGCTTCTCCGTCATTTGACTAAACGCTCTGTTCATTGTAGCGTCGCTCCAGATCAGTGAACGCGTCGCTCAGCGAAAGGAGATCACGATGCAGACGCAGCAGACGGTCGGCGCGAGGGACGGAGAGCACGTGCGATTCGGCAAGGCGCTCGGAACCCGGCGCATGCTGGCCGCGAGCGCGACGGGCGGCGCCTTCGGGCTCGTTGAGCACGACCTCCCCGCCGGTCAGCTCGGCTCGCCCGTGCACACGCACGAGCGGGAGGACGAATACTCCTATGTCCTCCGCGGCTGCCTGAGCGCGCAGATCGGCGACACCGTGCTCGACGCCGGCCCCGGTGAGCTCGTCGTCAAGCCGCGGGGCATCCCGCACGCGTTCTGGAACTCCGGGAGCGAGCCCGTGCGCTTCCTCGAGCTGATCTCCCCGGGGGGCTTCGAGGAGTACTTCTTCGAGCTCGCCGGGCCGTTCAACGCCCACGACGAGCCGGCGATGGGGGAGATCGTGGGGCGCTACGCGCTCGATCTGAGGATGGAGACGGTTCCGGAGCTGCTCGAGCGGCACGGGCTGCAGCCGCCGTTCGAGATGTGATCGCAGAGCGCCCGCCCGCGTCGGACAGTTGAGGCAGGGCTTTGCGAAGGCCTCCTACCGGGTCTTCGCGAAGCGCTGCACGGCCTCGAGCAGCTCACGGCTCTTCTCGCCTGCGTCCTTCGGGTCACCGGAGGCGAGCGCACCGGCGACGCAGTGCTGCACGTGCTCTTCGAGCACCTTGATCGCCACGGCTTCGAGAGCGGTGTCGACGGCTCCGAGCTGGGTGAGGATGTCGATGCAGTAGCGATCCTCGTCGATCATCCTGGCGATGCCGCGCACCTGGCCCTCGATCCGCGCCAGGCGCTTGAGCAGCTGCTCCTTGTCGGCCGAGTAGCCGTGGAGCGTGGATTCGGCGGCGGTGGCCATCGCGCTACGATAGCATACCCGCGTATGGTATTAGAACTCCCGAGCTGCTATTCTCCTATATACCCCTAGGAGGTATGAAATGAGCACGAGCACCCTGCAGTACGAGGTTCCGGGCATCAGCTGCGAGCACTGCCGGACCGCGATCGGCAAAGAGGTCACGGCTGTCGCCGGCGTGGAGTCGGTCGACGTCGATCTCGACACGAAGGTCGTCTCCGTCCGCGGCGAGGCCGTCAGCGACGCCGCCGTGCGCGCAGCGATCGACGAGGCCGGCTACGACATCGCGCCCGGGGCCTGAGGCTCGGACGTTGGGCATCGTCGCGCCCGAGCGCATCGAGCTGCCGATCGAGGGCATGACCTGTGCCTCCTGCGCAGCCAGGATCGAGCGCAAGCTGAACAAGCTCGAGGGTGTCACCGCGTCTGTCAACTACGCGACCGAGCGGGCAGCCGTCGAGTACGACCCCGCCCGGGTGACGCCGGACTCCCTCGTCGACGCTGTCGAGCAGGTCGGCTATTCGGCGCGTCTGCCGAGGGCAGAGACGGTCGTCGTCGAGGAGGACCCGACGGCGACTCTGCGCCGGCGCCTGATCTTCTCGGCGGCGTTGTCCCTCCCTGTGCTCCTGCTCGGGATGGTCCCGGCGCTCCAGTTCACGTACTGGCAGTGGCTCGCCCTGCAGCTCGCGACGCCGGTGGTGCTCTGGGGCGGCTGGCCGTTCCACGTCGCCGCCTGGAAGAACCTGCGCCACGCGGCGGCGACGATGGACACCTTGATCTCGCTCGGCACGCTCGCCGCCTGGGGCTGGTCGGTCGTCGCCCTCTTCTTCCTCGACGCCGGTGTGGCGGGAATGACGATGCACTTCGAGCTGGTGTCCTCGCGCGCGGGCTCCATGAACCAGATCTACCTCGAGGTCGCGGCCGTGGTCGTCACCTTCCTGCTCGCCGGCCGCTACTTCGAGGCCCGCGCCAAGCGCCGCGCCGGAGCCGCCCTGCGGGCTCTCGTGGAGCTCGGCGCGAAGGAGGCGTCGATCCTCGACCCCGACGGCGGGGAGCGGCTGATCCCGATCGACCGGCTCCAGGTCGGCGACCTGTTCGTCGTCCGGCCGGGTGAGAAGCTCGCCACCGACGGCGTCGTCGTCGAGGGCCGCTCGGCGATCGACCAGGCGCTCCTGACCGGCGAGAGCGTCCCGGTCGAGGTGGGCGAGGGAGACGCGGTTGCCGGCGCCACGATCAACGTCGGCGGTCGGCTCGTCGTCAGGGCCGAGCGCGTCGGCTCGGACACCGCCCTCGCACAGATCGCCAGGCTCGTGACGGAGGCGCAGTCGGGGAAGGCGCCCGTCCAGCGGCTCGCCGACCGCATCTCGGCGATCTTCGTCCCCATCGTGATCGCGCTCGCGCTGGCCACTCTCGGCTACTGGCTCGCGACCGGGGCGGAGGCGACGTTCGCGTTCTCGGCAGCCGTCGCCGTCCTCATCGTCGCCTGCCCGTGCGCCCTCGGCCTCGCGACCCCGACCGCGCTCCTGGTCGGCACGGGACGTGGCGCGCAACTCGGCATCCTGATCAAGGGGCCGGAGATGCTGGAGTCGACGCGGGAGGTCGACACGATCGTCCTCGACAAGACCGGCACCGTCACCGAGGGGAAGATGGCGCTCGTCGACGTCGTCACCGCCCCGGGCGTCGAGCACGCCGAGGCGCTGCGTCTGGTCGGCGCGGTCGAGCACGCCTCGGAGCATCCGATCGCCCGCGCGATCGCCGACGCCGCACGCCGCGCAGGGTCGCTCCCGCCCGTGGAGTCGTTCGAGAGCCGTCAGGGGCTCGGCGTGGAGGGCGTCGTGGAGGGCCACGCGCTCCTCGTCGGCCGGCCGTCGCTCCTCGCCGAGTGGAGCGTGGAGCTGGACGGCGAGCTCGCCGGCGCCGTCGCAGACGCGCAGGCCGCCGGCAGGACCGCGATCGCCGCGGCCTGGGACGGACGCGCGCGCGCGGTCTTCGTCGTCGCCGACACCCTGAAGGCCTCGAGCACCGAGGCCGTCACCGAGCTGAAGCGCCTGGGCCTGCGGCCGGTCCTCCTGACGGGAGACAACGAGGCGACCGCCCGCTCGGTGGCCGCCGAGGTCGGCATCGACGAGGTGATCGCGGACGTGCTCCCCGCGGACAAGGCGGCGATCGTCCGCGGGCTCCAGGGAGGAGGCTCGGTCGTCGCGATGGTGGGCGACGGCGTGAACGACGCGCCGGCGCTGGCCCAGGCGGATCTCGGTGTGGCGATCGGCACCGGCACCGACGTCGCGATCCAGGCCAGCGATCTGACGCTGGTCTCGGGCGATCTGCGCGCTGCCGCCGACGCGATCCGCCTGTCGCGGCGGACGCTGCGGACGATCAAGGGGAACCTCTTCTGGGCGTTCGCCTACAACGTGGCAGCGTTGCCGCTCGCCGCCTCGGGCTACCTGAACCCGCTGATCGCCGGCGCCGCGATGGCCCTGTCCAGCATCTTCGTCGTCACGAACTCCCTGCGCCTTCGCCGGTTCGAGCCGCACCGCGCCGTCGCCGGCCCGGCGGCCGTCTAGCACCGCTCCGGCCGTCGCAGAGAGGCGTGGTACGTTGGCCGCGGCCGTGGGCAGCCGCGTCGTCACGAGCCGGAATCCGGCGACCGGAGCGTCCGTCTTCGAGGCTCCTGCGTCGATGCCCGACGAGGTGACGCGCGCGGTGCGACGCGCGGCGACGGCGTTCGGGCGCTGGTCCGCGACGGAGATCGCCGCTCGCGCAGCGCTGCTCGTTCGCTTCGCCGAGCTGGTGGAGCGCGACCGCGACCGGCTCGCCGCGCTGATCGTGTCGGAGGTGGGCAAGCTCCGAGCGGAGGCCGAGGGGGAGGTCGACTGGACTGCCCTCTCCGCGCGCTGGTACGCCGAGCACCCGCCCGCGACGGAGCGCCGGGGTGGGGCGGCCGTGATCCGGCGGCCGCTCGGCGTCGTCGCCGCGGTCACGCCGTGGAACGCGCCGCTGATCACGCCGGCGTGGAAGTGGCTGCCGGCGCTCCTCGCGGGCAACACCGTCGTCTGGAAGCCGTCCGAGCTCGCGACCGGCAGCGCCGTCGCCGCGGTCGAGCTCTGGCGCGAGGCGGGTCTTCCCGGCGACGTCCTCCAGGTGGTGGCGGGCGGGGCCGAGACGGGACGCGCGCTGTGCGAGGAGCCCGGCGTCGGAGTCGTGCACTTCACCGGCTCGACCGACGTCGGCCGGACGGTCGCGGGGCTCGCCGCGGCGCGCTTCGCCAGGTGCGTGCTCGAGCTCGGCGGCCTCAACTCGACAGTCGTCTTCGCCGACGCCGATCTCGGCCATGCCGCGGGCTGCATCGCGGCGGCCGCGGTCGCCGTCAACGGACAGAAGTGCACCTCGGCGCGGAGGGTGCTGGTCGAGCGAGCCGCGGAGGCAGAGCTCTCGTCGGCGCTGGCGGCGCGGTTCGAGGCGCTCCGGCTCGGTGACCCGGCCGATCCCGCGTCGACGCTCGGGCCGCTGATCACGCCGGCCGCGCGCGCCCGCGCGGAGGCGGAGCTCGAGCGCGCGGTCGGGGCCGGGGCGGAGATCGTCGCCCGTGCGCCGTCCCTCGACGACGCGCGCCTCGACGAGGCAGGCTTCTTCCGCGCGACGCTCCTCCGTGGCGTCCAGCCCGATGACCCGCTCCGCCGCCGGGAGCTGTTCGCGCCCGTGCTGGCGATCGAGAGCTTCGACGCCGACGAGGATGCCTGGCGCATCGCGAACGACACGCCCTACGGGCTCGCCGCGGGCGTCTACACCTCGTCGCGGGAGCGGATCGAGGCTGCGCAGGACCGGCTCGCGGTCGGCGTCCTCGGCGTCAACCAGCGGTGCGACTCGGCGGAGCTCGAGGCTCCCTTCGGCGGTGCGAAGAGCTCGGGCAACGGCTTCCCGGAGGGCGGCGAGTACGCCTACGACGGCGTGACGATGC
>JACCZA010000147.1 GCA_013696185.1 Actinomycetota bacterium | reverse complement strand
GCAGCGAGCTCGCCGAGCCCGTCGTGGAAGACGGCGCCCGCCGTGACCTCGAGGAGAAGCTGTTGCGGCGTCGCGAGCCACTGCCGGAGCGACGGCTGCGGTCGCGGGTCGAAGCCGAGCTGGCGCTCGAGCCACGCGCCGATCGGCGCCACCTCGACGTGCTTCCCGACGCGCACGTCGTCCCACCCGAAGCGCACCGGCCAGCCGCCGTACAGCTCGGGCAGGCGCGCCTCGAGCACCTGATCGACGGCGCGCGCGTCACGCTCTGCGACGAAGATCTGGAGCCGGGGGCCCCAGCCGTGGTCGGTCGAGCGGGGCGTGTCGAGGCCGAGCACCTCCGAGCCCCACCCGAGGAGCGCGGCTGAGTGGAGCACGCCACCGAGCAACGGGGCGACCGCCTCCTCGTAGAACCGCTGCGACAGCTCGAGGCCGGGAACGAAGTCGGTCATTCGGCGCTCCAGATCGCCACGTCGATCGTGTCGCAGGATCGCACGGTCCCCTCGGACGCGGCCTACGCGGCCGGTCGCACCCAGGCCGCACTCCCCGGCGCCAGCCGGTCCCCGGCGACGGGCTCGCTCGCGAGCAACAGCTCCCCCTGCGGGAGCGCGAGCGGCTCGTCGCTCAGATTGACCGCGCAGACGACCGTCTCGCCGCCGCCGACGCGCTCGAAGACGAGCGATCCCGCCGGGCTGTCGCGCCAGGCGAACGAGCCGGTGCGCAGGGCTTCGCTCGCCCGGCGAAGGGCGAGTGCCGAGCGGTGCAGCGCGAGGGCCGAGCCCGGGTCGCCTGCCTGCACGGCGACGCTGACCTCGCCCCACCCCTCCGGGAAGGGCAACCACGGACGCCCCGAGCTGAAGCCGAGGCCGACCCCGTCCGCCGTCCAGGGGAGCGGCACGCGGCAGCCGTCGCGCCCCTTGCGGGCGCCCTGCGTGCGGAAGAAGATCGGATCCTGGCGGGCCTCGTCCGGGACGTCGACCTCCTCGAGCCCGAGCTCCTGCCCCGCGTAGAGGAAGACCGTGCCGGGCAGCGCGAGCAGGAGCAGCGCGGCCGCCCGCGCGCGGCGGCGCCCCTCCTCGCCACCGCCGTAGCGGGTCGGCAGCCGGGTCACGTCGTGGTTCTCGAGCACCCAGGTCGGCGTCGCGCCGACCGCGCCGAGCGCGGCGCGCGTCCCGTCGATCGACTCGCGCATCGCCGCTGCGTCCCACCGCTCGAACAGGAGCGTGAAGTTGAACGCCAGGTTGAGCTCGTCCGGACGGACGTACCGCGCCACCTCGTCCTGATCGGCGAGGACGATCTCGCCGACGTACATCCGCTCGCCCGGGTACTCGCCCGCGAGCCGGCGCCAGCTGCGGTAGAGCGGGTGCAGCTCGGGCTGGCCGAGCTGCGTCAGCCAGTCGCCGAAGGCCGGCCTGGACTCGGGCTCGACCACGTCGTGCAGGTCGCGGGCCTTGAAGAGCGCGTGCGCGACGTCGATGCGAAAGCCGTCGACGCCGCGGTCGAGCCAGAAGCGGAGGATGCGCTCGAAGTCGGCCTGCACTGTCTCGTCGTGCCAGTCGAGGTCCGGCTGCTCGGGCGCGAAGAAGTGCAGGTAGTACTCGCCGCTCGCCCCGTCGAGCGTCCAGGCGGGCCCACCGAACGCCGACGTCCAGTTGTTCGGCGGTCCACCGTCGCGACCCGGCCGGAAGACGTAGCGCGCGCGATCGGGGTGGTCGGGAGAGGAGATCGCGTTCCGGAACCACGGGTGCTCGCTCGAGGTGTGGTTCGGGACGATGTCGACCACGACGCGCAGCTCGAGGTCGTGCGCGTCAACGACGAGGTCGTCGAAGTCGGCGAGCGTGCCGAACTGCGGATCGACGTCGACGTAGTCGGCCACGTCGTAGCCGTGGTCGGCCCCCGGCGACGGGTAGAACGGCGTCAGCCAGATGCCGTCCACGCCGAGCTCGCGCAGGTACGGGAGGCGGGAGCGGATGCCCGGGAGGTCGCCGAGCCCGTCGCCGTCGGCGTCCGCGAAGCTGCGCACGTAGATCTGGTAGAGGACGGCGCTGCGCCACCACGCGGCCGGGGACGTCATCTCGGCGACTCGTGCGAGAGGGTCGGCGGCTCGTAGGAGGCAGAGCTCGACATCGAGTCAGCCGCCCGCGATCCGCCCGGCCACCGCGTCGCCGACCTCGCTCGTCGTCGCCTGCCCGCCGATGTCCCGCGTGCGCGGGCCGTCGCGGCAGACGGCCTCGACCGCGCGCAGGACGCGCGCGGCAGCCTCCGTCTCGCCCAGGTGGTCGAGCATGAGCGCCGCGCTCCAGATCGCGCCGATCGGATTGGCGATGCCCCGGCCTGCGATGTCCGGCGCCGAGCCGTGCACCGGCTCGAAGATACCGGGCGTGCCCGACCCCGGCGCGACGCTGGCGCTCGCGGCCATGCCCATCCCGCCCTGGAGCTCCGCGGCGAGGTCGGTGAGGATGTCTCCGAAGAGGTTCGAGGCCACGACGACGTCGAGGCTCGCCGGGTCTCGAACCATCCGGGCGGCGAGCGCGTCGACGAGCACCCGCTCGTAGCGGACGCCGGGGTGCGCGGCTGCGACCTCGTCGGCCACCTCGTCCCAGAGCACGTAGCCGTAGCGCGAGGCGTTCGACTTCGTCGCGCTCGTGACGACGCCGCGCCTGCCCTCGCCCTCGGCGAGCTCGAAGGCGTGCGCGAGCACGCGCCGCACGCCCGCGCGGGTGAAGACGCTCGTCTCGATCCCCACCTCGAGCTCGAGCCCCTCGTGCGCGCGGCCGCCCACGCCGGAGTACTCGCCCTCGGTGTTCTCGCGGACGAAGAGCATGTCGACCGAGGGCCTGCCGGCGAGCGGCGAGGGCACCCCTTCGAGCAGTCGCGCCGGCCGCAGGTTCGCCCACAGGTCGAGACCCTGCCGGAGCGGGAGCAGGAGCCCCCAGAGCGTGACGTGGTCGGGCACGGAGGGATCGCCGACGGCGCCGAGGAGAACCGCGTCGTGCTCGCGGACGACTTCGAGCGCGTCCGGCGGCATCATCGCTCCCGTGGCGTGGAAGTGCCGCGTGCCCCAGGGGAGCTCGTGCCACTGCAGCTCGAGGCCGAGCGCGTCGAGCACCTTGCGGGCCTCGGCGACCACCTCGGGCCCGGCGCCGTCGCCGGGGATCACGGCGATGCGGTGCGTCACGCGGCGACCTCCTCCCGGGTCGGGATGGCCGA
>JACCZA010000122.1 GCA_013696185.1 Actinomycetota bacterium | reverse complement strand
GGCTCGAGGCGAACGCGACGATGCCGTAGCGCGAGACCGTGCCGTAGGTCGGCCGCAGCCCGACGATGCCGCAGAGCGCCGCGGGCTGCTTGATCGAGCCGCCGGTGTCCGAGCCGAGCGCCCACGGCGCGAGGCCGCCCGCGACCGCTGCCGCCGAGCCCCCCGACGACCCGCCCGGGACGCGCTCCAGATCCCAGGGATTGCGCGTCGGGCCGTACGCCGAGTTCTCCGTCGAGGAGCCCATCGCGAACTCGTCCATGTTCGTCTTGCCGAGCAGGGGCAGGCCCGCGTCCCGGCAACGCACGGCCACCGTTGCGTCGAAGACGGGCACGTAGCCCTCGAGGATCCGGGAGCCCGCGGTGGTCTCGACGCCCCGGGTGGAGACGACGTCCTTGAACGCGATCGGCACGCCGTCCCCCTCGGCCTCGTCGACGAGGCTCAGATACGCGTGCAGCTCGCCGTCGCCCTCATCGATCGCGGCGCGGTAGGCGCGGTGGAGCTCCGCGCCGGAGACCTCGCGGCGCTCGATCAGGCCCATCGCCTCCTCGGCCGTCAAGCGGAGCGTATCGAGCATCAGGGCGCGGCCGCCGGGGGGACGCGAAACGTGTCGCCCTGCGCCTCCGGTGCGTTCGCCAGGACGTCCTCGAGCGGCAGCGACGGTCGCGGCTCGTCGGCTGCCCAGGCATTGGCGAGCCTCAACGGGTGGGAGGTCGGCTCGACCCCCTCGAGCTCCAGCTCGGCCACCTTGCCGACCGCCTCGAGGATGGCGTTCAGCTCACCGCCGAGACGCTCGAGCTCGGGAGGCGTGAGCTCGAGCCGCGCCAGCCCGGCCACGTGCAGGACATCGTCTCTCTCGATTGCCATTGCCGCTCCGATTCTCCAAGAAGAAGGGCCCCCTTTCGGGGGCCCTGGTGCTTCGGTTCCGAAAGGAAAGGCTTAGATTGCCTGGACGTTCGCCGCCTGGGCTCCCTTGGGGCCCTGGACGACGTCGAACTCCACCCGCTGACCCTCTGTCAGCGACTTGTACCCGTCCATCGTGATCGCCGAGAAATGGACGAAGACGTCCTCGCCCTGCTCGCGCTCGATGAACCCGTACCCCTTCTCGTTCGAGAACCATTTCACGGTGCCCTGCGCCAACGTGCCTCCTTCAGAACAACGAAAAACGACGGCCCGGGCACCGAGCCGCCGACGGGCGTTTGCAGCGGCCGAAACATAGCGTCAGCCCTGCGGAAACGCAAGCAAACCGCCCCTGTAGCGGGCTGCCCGCACGGTGTTCTGCAGGAGACACGCGATCGTCATGGGGCCAACCCCTCCCGGCACGGGCGTGAGGAATCCGGCCACCTCGCCGACCTCCGGATCGACGTCGCCGACGACCCCGGAGTCCGTGCGATTGACGCCCACGTCGATGACCGCCGCGCCCGGCTTGACCATGGCGCCCCGGATGAGCGCCGGCACCCCGACGGCCGCGACGAGGACATCTGCCTCGAGCGTCTGGCGTCCGAGGTCGCGGGTGCGCGAGTGGCAGACCGTCACCGTCGCGTTCGCGGCGAGAAGCAGCAGCGCGACCGGCTTGCCGACGATCGCGCTCCGCCCCACGACGACCGCGTGGGCACCAGCGAGCTGGACGTCGTACTCGGCGAGCAGGCGCATCACGCCGAGCGGCGTCGCCGGCACGAAGGTCTCCTCCCCGAGGTAGAGGCGCCCGGCGTTGCAGGGATGCAGTCCGTCGACGTCCTTCGACGGAGCCACCTCGCCGAGGACGGCGGACTCGTCGAGGTGCGCGGGCAGCGGCGTCTGGACGAGGATGCCGTCGATCGCGTCGTCGGCGTTGAGGCTGCGGACGAGCGCGACCACCTCGTCCTGCGACGCGTGCTCTGGGAGGCGGTGGTCGACGGCCCGGATGCCGACGCCCTCGGCCGCCTCGTGCTTGAGCCGGATGTAGATGCGCGAGGCGGGGTCGTCCCCGACGAGCACCGTCGCCAGACCGGGTGCGTCCATGCGCGCGATCTCGATCGCGACCTCGGCACGCACGCGCTCGGCGACCGCTCGCCCGTCCATGGAGGTCGCCACAGCGCGAGAGAGGCTACCTTGTGCCCATGGCGACCGACGAGCTCGCTCCCCTCCGCTCCGGTGCCCCCGAGGACCGAGGCGCCTATGCCGGGGTGCTGCGTCTCTACGAGCTCGCCAAGCGCGCAGAGTGGCAGGTGCGCGACCTCCCGTGGAGCGAGTTGCCCCCCGTCCCCGAGTCTGCGGGCTCGCCGCAGAAGGCAGCCCGCCGCATGGACATCTGGCGCTCGGTCGTGACGCAGCAGCTGCAGGCCGACGAGCTCGCCGTCGAGATGGCGACGCAGCTGTTCTCGATCGCGCCCGATCCGGAGGCGAAGCTCTACTACACGACGATGGTGCAGGACGAGGCGCGTCATACCGAGGCGTGGCTCAGGCTGTCGGAGGCGGCGGGCGGAAGGGCGGAGCGCGATCCGTACCTCGATCAGCTCGCGCACATGACGCTCGAGGCCGACACCCTCGAGGAGAAGGTGTTCCTGATGCAGGTCTTCTACGAGCGCCTGATCATCTCCCGCTTCCGGATGATCGCGCGCGGCGCGCGCGGCACGGTGCTCGCGGACCTCTGCAACCGGCTGACGGTCGACGACGGCATCCACCACCGCGCAGGGATGGCCTACGAGCGCGTCCTGCTCGAGCACGCCGACGAGCGGACGCGGGCGAGGCTGGTCGAGGCGGCGAACCGCATGCTGCCGGTCTTCGTCAAGCACGCCCTCTGGCGGCCGAAGGCGCGCGAGGTCGTCGGCAGGTTGATGCGCGAGACGGACATCCGCATGCTGCACGAGGACATCGAGACCGGTGTCCGGAACGCCGAGTCCCTCGGGCTCGACGTGAGCGGGATCGACCTCGCCTTCTGAGCGGTCACTCGGCGCCGGGGCGACGCTCTAAGCTCCGCCGCGTGGAGCTCCGCCGCTGGCCCCGGAAGAACGACGCGGAGTCGATCCGCGCCCGTCAGGAGGCGCTCGGCCTGGACGGCGAGGTGGCCGCGCACGACCTGACGCCGTGGGCGCGTGCGCAGGAGGCCCTCACCGGCGTGGCGGTGATCCCCGTCTCCGTGATCGGGCCGCTCACGATCGAGCTCGGGAGCTACGAGCTCGAGGAGCCCGACGGGGCGCTGCGCGAGACGAGCCGGGAGAGGAACGAGGTCTTCGTGCCGCTCGCGCACACCGAGGGCGGCCTCTCGAGCTCGCTCTACCGCGGCGCGCGAGCCGCCGTCGAGTCGGGCGGCTTCCGCACGTACGTGGTGCGGGACCGGATCACGCGCGCCTCGTGCTTCTTCTGCCGCTCGACGGCGGAGGCGGTCGCGCTCGCGGCCTGGCTCGAGGGCGAGGCGGCGGCCATGCGGCAGTGGCTCTCGGAGAGCGACGACTCCTCCCTCTCGAGCCACGCACGGCTGCGCGAGGTCGAGACGCACGTGGTCGGCCCGATGTGCCACGTGCTCTGGGCCTGGACGACGGGCGACGCCTGCGGGCCGAACATGATGACGCGGAACAGCTACGCGCTGAACATGGGCTACGTGCTGGAGCAGGCCCCCGTGCGACCCGAGCGTGTCGTGCTGGAGGCGAACATGGGCGGCGACAAGAAGCCGTCGCACCGCTATTTCGAGCGCGGCGGCCACGGCAAGACCGTGCTCGCCGAGGCGACCCTGACCGAGGCGGCCGTGCGCCGGGTGCTGCGGACGACGGTCGACGACCTGCTCGAGCTCTCGTGGGCGGGCACCCACGGCGCCGTCGCCTCGGGGATGCAGTCGGTCGCCTTCACGCCCGCCTCGGCCGTGGCGGCCATCTTCGCCGCCACGGGGCAGGATCTCGGCATGGTCGGCACGAGCTCGATGGCCCACGGCACCGCCCGTCGCGTGGACGGTGGCATCCACTGCGCGATCCGGCTCCCCGGCCTGGAGGTCGGCACGGTCGGGGGCGGCACGACCCTCCCCTACGCCCGCTCGTGGCTCGCCTCCATGGGCTGTGCTGGATCGGGCAAGGTCTACCGCTTCGCCCAGATCGTCGCCGCGGCCACCCTGGCGCTCGAGATCTCGGCCTCGGCCGCGATGGCGACGGCGGGGTCGGAGAACTTCTTCCAGGCCCACCACACACTCGGCGGGTTGCGGTAGGGCCTGTCGGGAGCCGGGCC
>JACCZA010000120.1 GCA_013696185.1 Actinomycetota bacterium | reverse complement strand
CAGCGGTACGGGCCTGCTCAAGCTGCTCGGGATCCCGGCGATCGCGCTCGCCGCCACGCGCTCGCTCTCCGCGGCGGCGCTGATCGGGCTCTCGGCGAACGCCGTCAACCAGCTCGACACCCGCCCCGGGCGCGCGCTCAAGGCGTTCCTGCTCGGCGCCTGCGTGCTGCGCGGGCCCGCGCAGGCGTACGCCGTGGGCGCCGTCGTCCTGCTTCCCTACGATCTGCGCGAGATGGCGATGCTCGGTGACGGAGGCTCGAACCTGCTCGGCGCCGTGCTAGGTTTCGGTTCCGTGGAGCGCTTCACGGGAACCCGTCGCCTCGCGCTGATCGCAGGCCTCGGCGCCCTCACCGCTCTCGGCGAGACCCGCTCGCTCGGCGCCCTGACCGAGCGGACGCCGCTCGTCTCCTCGCTCGACCGCCTCGGCAGGAGGCCCGCGTGAACGGACGCCCGACGAAGTACATCTTCGTCACCGGCGGCGTCGTCTCGTCGCTCGGGAAGGGCATCGTGGCCGCCTCGCTCGGCCGCCTGCTGAAGGCGCGGGGCCTGAAGGTGCAGGCACAGAAGTTCGACCCGTACCTGAACGTCGATCCCGGCACGATGAGCCCCTTCCAGCACGGCGAGGTCTTCGTCACCGAGGACGGCGCCGAGACCGACCTCGACATCGGGCACTACGAGCGCTTCGTCGACGAGAACCTCTCCCGCAACGCGAACCACACGGCGGGCAGCATCTGGTACTCGGTGCTGCGCAAGGAGCGCAAGGGCGAGTACCTGGGCTCCACCGTCCAGGTGATCCCGCACATCACGAACGAGATCAAGGAGCGCATCCGGCGCGTCTCGGCCTCGGCTCCGACGGACGTGGTGATCACCGAGATCGGCGGCACGGTCGGCGACATCGAGTCGCTCCCGTTCCTCGAGGCGATCCGCCAGTTCCGGCGCGAGGCCGGGCCCGGAAACGTGCTCTACCTGCACGTGACGCTCGTCCCGTTCATCGACGCGGCCGGGGAGCTGAAGACGAAGCCGACCCAGCACTCGGTCAACGAGCTGCGGCGGATCGGGATCCACCCCGACATCGTGGTCGCCCGCTCGCGCGACGAGCTCTCCGACGACATCCGGGACAAGATCGCGCTCTTCGCCGACGTCGAGGAGGAGGCGGTGATCTCGGGCCGCGACGTGCCGGACGTCTACCTCGTGCCGCAGGCGCTGCAGGCCGAGGGTCTCGACGAGCTCGTCTGCGCGAAGCTCGGCCTGCCCGGAGGCCCGGCCGAGCTCGGCGAGTGGGCCGAGCTGACCGAGCGCATTCAGCGGCGGCGGGAGGAGGTCGAGATCGCCCTCGTCGGCAAGTACGTGAAGCTCCACGACGCGTACCTCTCGGTGCACGAGGCGCTCAAGCACGCGGGCGCCCTCGCGGGCTGTCGCGTGCGCGTGCGCTGGGTCGACGCGGAGGGGATGTCCCACGACGAGGCGGCGGAGACGCTCGAGCAGGCCGACGGCGTGCTCGTCCCGGGCGGCTTCGGCGCCCGTGGCTGGGAAGGCAAGATCCTGGCCTGCCGGGTTGCGCGCGAGCACCGCATCCCCTACCTCGGCATCTGCCTCGGCATGCACGTCGCGGTCTCGGAGTTCGCGCGACACGTCGTCGGCCTCGAGGGCGCGAACTCGACCGAGATGGACCCCGAGACGCCCTACCCCGTGATCGACCTCCTGCCCGAGCAGAAGGAGATCGAGGATCTCGGCGGCACGATGCGCCTCGGCGCGCAGGCGGTGGCGCTGGCGGAGGGGACGCGGGCCCGGGAGGCCTACGGCGCGTCCGTCGTGCACGAGCGCCACAGACATCGCTACGAGGTGAACAACCGCTACCGGCCACGGCTCGTCGAGGCGGGCCTCGTCGTCTCGGGCACGTTCCAGGAGGGCCGTCTGGTCGAGGTGATCGAGCTGCCCGACCACCCGTGGTTCGTCGCGAGCCAGTTCCACCCGGAGTTCAAGTCGCGGCCCACGCGCCCGGCGCCGCTCTTCCGCGAGCTCGTGGGCGCGGCCCTCGCCCGCTCGCACGAGCGCGGGAGCCTGCGGGGCGCGGTCGCCCCGTCGCGGATCCCGCTCGCTGCGGTCTCGGCGCTGGGCGCCCGGCCGGCGGAGTAGTGCCGGGCCTCGAGCCGCTCGCCTCGTAGGATCGGTCTGTGGCCGTCCCCGGGGTTCTCGACCTCTTCACCGAGCTCGCCGCGATCCCGAGCCCCCCCGGGCAGGAGCGGGCGGTGGCCGACCGGGTGATCGCGTACCTGCGCGAGCTGGGCCTCGAGGTCGCCGAGGACGGAGCGGCCGCCGAGGTCGGCTCGACGATCGGGAACCTGCTTTGCCGGCTCGAGCGAACGCAGACCGCGGGCACCCCGATCTTCCTCTGCGCGCACCTCGACACGGTGCCGCCGGAGGGACCGATCGAGCCCGTCGTCGAGGACGGGATGGTGCGGAACGCGGGTGGCACGATCCTCGGCGCTGACGACAAGGCGGCGGTCGCCGTGATGCTGGATGCCGCGCGGCGCGTCGTCGAGGAGGGGCGCGCGCACGCGGGCGTGGAGCTCCTCTTCACGCCCAAGGAGGAGGTCGGGCTGCTCGGTGCCTCCGCCTTCGACGAGAACCGGCTGGCGGCGCGGACCGGCTACGTCTACGACCATGCGGCGCCGATCGGCGACGTGATCCTCGGTGCGCCCTACTCCCATGCGCTCGAGGTGCGCTTCCGCGGGCGCGCCGCCCACGCGGGCATGTACCCGGAGGAGGGCCGCTCGGCGATCGCGGCCGCCGCCCGGGCGATCGCCGATCTCCGCCTCGGGCGGATCGACGCGGAGGCGACGGCGAACGTGGGCACGATCGTGGGTGGAAGCGCCGGGAACATCGTCCCCGAGCGCTGCAGCTTCCTCGCCGAGGTGCGTTGCCATGACGAGCACCGGCTCGCCGAGCTCCTGCAGGAGATGCTCGACGTGATCGCGTTCGCGGCGAGCGAGGGCGACTGCGCCGTCGAGACGACGGGCCGGCGGAGCTACCGCGGCTACCGCTTCCGGCGGAGCGATCCCGCAATCGAGCTCGCCGCGCGGGCGCTCTCCCGCTCCGGGTACGAGCCCCGCTTCGGCCTGAGCGGCGGGGGCGCCGACGCGAACGTCTTCAACGACCGCGGGCTCGCCTGCGTCAACCTCGCCAACGGGATGATCGACATCCACACGCCGGACGAGCGGATCGCGGTGGAGGACCTGGAGCGCATGGTCGACGTCACGCTCGGGCTCGTCGAGGCCGCGCGCGATGCCGCTTAGCCTGCGCCGCGGCTCGGTCACCCGGATCGTCGAGCGGCTGGACGGCCTGGTGCGCTGCGAGGTCGAAGGGGCTCCCTGCGTGGCCTACCCACGCCTGACGGGGCCTGTCGCGGCCGGCGACGACGTGCTCGTGAACGTGCAGGCGCGCGCCCTCGGGCTCGGCTCGGGCGGCTTCGACGTCCTCTACGCCAACCTGACCCGGGGGCTCGAGTTGCCGGCCGAGCCCGGGGCGCACGTGATGAAGCTGCCGTACACGCCGCTGCAGGCCGCCGTGCGGCACGCCGAGGAGGACGACCCGCTCGCCGAGACGCTCGCGGGCATGCCCGTCGTGCTCTGCCCCCTCCACAGCCAGCTCGCCCCGGTCTGCGCCGGGATCGGGCGCGGCGTCCGGGTGGCCTACGCGCAGCTGCCGGGCGGGGCGCTGCCGGTCTCGCTGTCGGACGCCGTCCGCGCGCTGCGCTCACGGGCGCTGCTCGAGACGTCGATCGCTGTCGGAGCGTGCCTCGACGGCGACGTCCAGTGCGTGAGCGGTGCCTCCGCGCTCGCCTGGGCGGCGGGGCGGGGCTTCGGGGCGGTCGTCTGCTCGGTCGGGCCGGGCATCGTCGGCACCGGCACGAAGCTCGGGCACGGCGCCCTGGCGCTCGCGGAGGCTGCGAGCGCGGCGAGCGCGCTCGGGGGCTCGCCGATCCTCGCGCCCCGGGTCTCCGCCGCCGATCCGCGCGAGCGGCACCGAGGGATCTCGCACCACACGCGCGCGGTGCTCGAGCTCTGCCTGGGGCGTGTCACCGTCGCGTGGCCGCAGGGCTTCGAGGCGCCGCCCTGGCTCGAGCCCCGGCAGGAGGTCGACGCGAGCGGATGGCGAGCGGCGTGCGCCGGCCTGCCGCTCGAGCACATGGGCCGCGGCCCCGAGGACGACCCGACGTTCTTCCAGGCAGCCTTCGCGGCGGGCGCGCTCGCGCGCGGTCTCGCCCGCTAGGCTGGCCGTGCTGGAGGAGCGCCGCCTCGGGCCGGTCGTCGGCCTCGGCACCTGGAACACCTTCTCCGGGAACGAGCGGCTGGCGGCGGAGGTGGTCGGCGCGGCCCTCGACGCGGGCATCCGGCTCGCCGACAGCTCGCCGATGTACGGGCCGGCGGAGTCCTCGCTCGCCCGTGCGCTCGCAGGCAGACGCGGGGAGGCGTCGGTCGCGACGAAGATCTGGACCGCCTCGGGCGTGGAGGGGCGCGCGCAGCTGGCGCGGCAGCTCGCCTGGTTCGGCCGGGTCGAGGTCGAGCAGGTGCACAACCTCGTCGCCTGGCGCGAGCACCTGCCCTGGCTCGAAGAGGAGCGGGAAGCGGGCCGGATCGGGCGACTCGGCGTCACGCACTACGCCGCCCCGGCCTTCGACGAGCTCGCGACGGCGATGCGCTCCGGGCGCTTCGAGACCGTGCAGCTGCCGCTCAACCCGCGTGACCGGCGCTCCGAGGAGCTCCTCCTGCCGCTCGCCGAGGAGCTCGGGCTCGCCGTGATCGTGATGCGCCCGCTCGGGGAGGGGGAGCTCCTGCGGCGCCGGCCGACCGCCGGGCAGCTGGAGCCCCTGCGCCGCTTCGGGATCGAGTCCTGGGCGCAGGCACTGCTCAAGTGGGCGCTCTCCGACCCCCGGGTGGACGTCGTCATCCCCGCGACCTCGAGCCCGGAGCACGCGCGGG
This sequence comes from Actinomycetota bacterium, assembly GCA_013696185.1. GTDB lineage: Bacteria > Actinomycetota > Thermoleophilia > Gaiellales > Gaiellaceae > JACCZA01. The sequence goes on along the minus strand of JACCZA010000120.1, from coordinate 2,207 downwards.
CGAACGCAGGGGCGGGCAGGCCGCCGTGGCTCGGGCCGGAGGAGCGTGCCCTGGTCGAGCGCCTGGCGGGCGCGTGAGTCCGTCGCCGCCGGCGCCTCGGGCGACTCGGACGCCTCGGGGCACCCCATCCCACCACCCGCTGCGAGCCTATCGCCGAGATCTGGATGGGCGGGAGCCGGCTCTGTGCCGGTTTCGTGACGATGTGTGTGCCGGCTTGCTCGGCTGGCCAGGTTGTATCGTTCCGCCGCCTCGATGAAGATCGGCGTCGCCAAGGAGATCAAGCCCGACGAGTACCGCGTCGCGCTCACCCCCGCGGGCGCACGCGAGCTCGTCCAGCGCGGTCACGAGGTGCTCGTCGAGCACGGGGCGGGAACGGGCAGCGCCTTCTCCGACGGTGCCTACGCGGCCGCCGGAGCCCGCCTGGTGTCCGTCGAGGACGTCGGGGGAGACGCGGAGCTCCTGCTCAAGGTGAAGGAGCCGATCGAGCCCGAGTACCGCCGGTTGCGGGAGGGGCTCGTACTGTTCACGTACCTCCACATCGCTGCCGACGAGGCGCTCACCCGCGCGCTCGTCGGCAGCGGCATCGCGGCGGTCGCCTACGAGACTGTCGAGACCGACGGTCGCGTCCTGCCGCTGCTCGCACCGATGAGCGAGGTCGCGGGCCGACTCGCGGCGCAGGCGGGCGCCTCCTTCCTCGAGAAGCCGCGCGGAGGCCGTGGCCTGCTGCTCGGTGGAGTGGCCGGCGTGGCGCCGGGCCGGGTCGTCGTGATCGGAGGCGGCATGGTGGGCTACAACGCCGCGGTGATCGCGCTCGGCCTCGGCGCCCAGGTGACGATCCTCGACCGCTCGATCGACCGCATGCGCCACCTCGAGGAAGTGCTGTCCGGTCGTGTCAGCCTGCTCATGTCGTCCAGCCTGCAGATCGAGGAGTCCGTCGCCGAGGCGGACGTCGTGATCGGCGCCGTGCTGATTCCGGGCGCGCTCGCTCCCAAGCTGATCACGCGCTCGATGGTGCGCGAGATGAAGAACGGAGCAGTCCTCTGCGACGTGGCGATCGACCAGGGTGGGTGCGCGGAGACCTCGCGCCCGACGACTCACAGCGAGCCCGTCTACGAGGTCGACGGCGTCACGCACTACTGCGTCGCCAACATGCCGGGCGCAGTGCCGATCACCTCGACGCTCGCTCTCACGAACGCCACGCTGCCCTACGTGGAGGCGATCGCCGAGCACGGGCTGGCGGAGGCGGTGACCCGAGACCCGGCGCTCGCCCGCGGCGTGAACGTGCTCGGCGGCAGGATCACGTACGGCGCCGTGGCAGAGGCCCACGGTCTCTCCCACACGCCGCTCGAGGACGTCCTCCCGCTCACGCGGGTCTGACCGTCAGGCGCTCTCGGTCGGCTCGTCGGGCTTGCGGGTCGGCGTCAGCCTGACGACGAGGTATGTGACGCTGCCCGCGAGCGCGATCACGCCCACGATGAAGAGCGCGATTGCGAAGAGTCCGAGAACGGTGCGCACGGCGACCTAGAATAGCCGGGTGGCCCGACCGGCAGCACCAGACGCGAGCGCGCCGCGCGAGACGAGGGACCGGGTCGTTCCCGCCGAGGGCGCACGCGTCGCGCTCGACCGCTACCGGGAGGCCCGCTGCCCCGCGCCTGCGTGATCGTGCTCGACGCCGTCGGCGCGGGCGCGCTGCCGGACGCCGACGAGTACGGCGACGAGGGCTCCGACACCCTCGGCAACGTCGCGCGCGCGGTCGGCGGTCTCGACCTGCCGAACCTCGAGGCGCTCGGGCTCGGCAACGTGGAGCCGCTCGCCGGGTGTCCGCCGCAGGCGGGCGCGCCGGCGGTCGCGGGGCGGCTCGTCCAGCGCTCGAAGGGCAAGGACACGACCACCGGCCACTGGGAGCTGATGGGCATCGTCACGCCGCAGGCGATGCCGACGTACCCCCACGGCTTCCCCTTCGAGGTGATCGACCCGTTCATGCACCGCACGGCGCGGGGCGTGCTCGGAAACCGGCCCGCCTCGGGCACGGAGATCATCCACGAGCTCGGCGAGGAGCATCAGCGCACGGGCAAGTGGATCGTCTACACGTCGGCCGACTCGGTCTTCCAGATCGCGGCTCACGAGGAGACGATTCCGCTCGCGGAGCTCTACGAGGCGTGTGCCGTCGCCCGCGAGATCCTGACGGGCAAGCACGCGGTCGGCCG
>JACCZA010000119.1 GCA_013696185.1 Actinomycetota bacterium | reverse complement strand
CTGCTCACAGATCGTCCTCTCATCCCGACGCACGCGCGCCGACGCCCATGCCTTCTACGAGCGCCTGGGCTACGAGGCGACGAGCTTCGGCTTCAAGAAGCGGCTCGACGCGGCCTGACCGCACAGGCGCGCTCCCGCATCACGCAACGCGCCCCCCGTCGGAGATGGGCGGCTTTCACATCACAGTGAGACCAGCGGGCCGTCGAGCTCGACCTCCTGCGGGTTCGCGCAATAACCGGTTCGGCCCACCTCCACTCTCCGGCGCCGCTCGGCGCAGGAGATCGTGCGCCGGGACTGAACGAGAAAAGTCCCATGCGCCGGCGCATCGCTTTCCTCTGCCTGCTCCTGCCGGGACCTCTGCTCGCCACCGACTCGGCCGGAGCACTCGGCCGAGCCCAGACTCCCGGCCTGCAGGTCGCCCTACGCGCCCGGGGCGTCTACCGCGGGCCGATCGACGGGATCGCCGGCCCGCAGACCGTCGCTGCCGTGCAGCGACTCCAGGAGCGCGCAGGCCTTCCCGTCGACGGCGTCGTCGGCCCACAGACCCGCAAGGCGCTCGGCAAGCTCGGTGAGCCCCTCTTCGGGCGCCGCGTCCTGCTGCGAGGGCTCACCGGCTGGGATGTGGCCGTGCTCCAGTTCGAGCTGCGCCGGCGGACGCTCGACCCCGGCCGCCTCGACGGGCACTTCGGCGCGGCGACGGAGGCCGCGCTGCGCCGCTTCCAGGAGCGCAGGCGCCTGGTCGTGGACGGTGTCGCCGGCCCTGCCGTCGCCGCCGCGCTCGGCCGCACGCTCGCAGCGGGGGCCCTCCGGCGCTCGGCGGCGCCAGCGGGAATCCGCTACGTCGTCCGGGAGGGCGACACGCTGACGGCGATCGCCACGCGCTTCGGGACGACGGTCACTGCACTTGCGAGGAAGAACGACCTGCGTGCGGGCGATGTGCTCCAGACGGCCCGCTCGCTCCGCGTCCCCGCCTTTCACCCCGACCGCGTCGCCGGCGCCTCGACAGCGCCTTCGACGTGGGCGATCCGCGCGGCGATCGACCACTGGTCCGCGTACTACGGCGTCGACCCGAGCCTCACGCGCGCGCTCGCGTGGATGGAGTCGGGCTACCAGCCGCACGTGGTCTCCTCGGCCGGCGCGCTCGGCGTGATGCAGGTGACGCCCCCGACCTGGGACTTCGTCGAGCAGGTGCTGCTGGAGCGGGAGGTCCCGAGCACCGCCGACGGGAACGTCCGCGTGGGAGTCGCCTTTCTCGCACACCTGCTGCGCCGCTTCGAAGGCGACGAGCGCCTCGCGCTCGCGGCGTACTACCAGGGTGCGAAGGCCGTGCGCGATCACGGCGTCCTGCCCGTCTCGCGCAGCTACGTGGCGAACGTGCTCGCGCTGCGCGAGCGCATGTAGCGGCGGTCGTCTCCGCCGGTCAGGCCGGCGTCTCGGCCATCGCCTCGAGCTCGCGCTGCCTCGCGAGCTGGTCGAGGGCGCGCGACTCGATCTGTCGCACCCGCTCGCGGGTGAGCCCGAGCCGCCTGCCGATCTCCTCGAGCGACTTGGGATCGGTCTCGGCCTCCAGCCCGTAGCGGAGCTTCAGCACGTCCCGATCCCGCTTGGGCAGGGTCTCGAGCGCACGGTGGAGCGCCTCCTCCTGCAGGCTCACCTCCACCTGCTCGTCGACCGGCGGCGCGTGGCCCGCGACCAGGTCCCCCATCGAGGTGTCGCCTTCCTCTCCGATCGGACGATCGAGGCTCGTGACGGCACGCGCCGCCTGGCGTACCTCCCGTACATGCTTGACCGACAGCTTCGACGCCTTGGCGAGCTCGTGGTCGGTCGGGGAGCGCTCGAGCTTACTCGTCAGCTCGCGCTCGGCGCGGGCCATCTTCGTCTCCCGCTCGGCGATGTGCACCGGGATGCGGATCGTGCGCGACTTGTTCGCCACGCCGCGCTGCACCGCCTGGCGGATCCACCAGGTCGCGTAGGTCGAGAACTTGTAGCCGCGGCGCCAGTCGAACTTCTCGACAGCCCGGATCAGCCCGAGGATGCCTTCCTGGATCAGATCGAGTAGCGAGAGCCCGTGACCCTGATAGCGCTTCGCGATCGAGACGACGAGCCGGAGATTCGAGTTGATCATCCGCTCCTTCGCCGCCGGGTCGCCCCGCTCCACGCCCTTCGCGAGCTCGATCTCCTCCGGAGCCGTCAGGAGAGGAAAGCGCGCTGCCTCGTTCAGGAACAGTTGCAAGGCGTCGGTGGTCGCTGCTGCGAGCTCGTTGTTGACGTAGGAGCTCACGGCGACGGGGGCGCCCTGGCGGCCGCAGTCGTCCGTGAGCTCGATGCCGCGGTCGTCGAGGCGGCGCATGAGTCCGTCCAGCTCGTCGTCGTCGAGCTCGAGCTCCTGGAGCAGCTCGTTGAGCTCGGAGAGGTTGAGGCAGCCCTCCTCCTCGCCTCGCTCGATCAGTGTCGCGATCTCCGGCTGGCTCATCTCACCCGATCTTGCCTCGAATCACCCAAAGATGCCACCCTCCCATACTGTCGGCGCGTGAGTCTACGGCCAACGCGCGAGGAGGATCTCTCCGCTCTCTTGGCGTCGTTCGGGCCGCGATCGGAGGCCTCTACGCGGCACGCCTTCGAGCCGCCCGGGCCCACAGGCGACCACTTGCCCTTCCTCCTCGGCGACCCAGCAGCGCTCGTCGTCGTGGGCGCTCGGGCGAGGCACCGGGTCGGAGGAGTCTCTTCGTGCCGGGCAGCTCGCCGGAGCTCGTCCACGCCGCCCTCGGGGCCGGCCTTCGGCTCAGCCCTCCCGGGGAAGCTGCTCTCGCGGCCGCATCGGGCACTCGGGACCTCGGGCTACACGCTCTTCCGATCTGCGGAGCGGCGCGGCGGGATCGAGCCCGGCGGACGCCCCACCGCTGCACGGGGGTACACTGCGCCGATGCACGAGGCGCTCTGGGAGCTTCTCTTCATGCTCGTGATCCTGAAGATCCCCGTCGTCTACCTCTGCTGCGTCGTTCTGTGGGCCGTGCGTGCCGAGCCGAGGCCGCCCGAGCCGGCCTCCACGCCGAGAGGCGAGACGCTCGAGCCGCGCCCGCCGCTCGGTGGCCGCCCCCGCCGTCCGCGCCTCGGACCGCACGGCCGGCCCACGCGCACGTACGCGCGCCGGACGACCCGGGTGCGCACGAGGATCGACAGGTGAGCGTCCCGGCGGAGCGGCGTTCCCCCGCCGAGGCGGTCGCCGGCTTCATGGCTGCCGCAGCTCTCTTCGCCGGGCTCGTGGCGATCGTGTACCGCCCCGCGAGGGTCGCACCGGCGGCAGTCATCGTCGCGCTGGTCGCGGTCGGGATCGGTGGACGGCACTCGCGCCTTGCCGCCTGGGCGGTCGTAGCGGGAGCAGTCGGGTGGTTCGTCGGGATGACTGTCGCGATCGTGACAGGGCACCCGCTCTACTAGGGCCCTGGCCACCAGGGCGGTGGTGGTACAACAGAGAGATGGGTGAGACCGTCGACGGTCTGAACGCAGGCTATGCCCAGGTCGTGCTCGACGAGTACCTGGAGCGCCCGGAGGCCGTGGCGAGCGAATGGCGGGCGCTCTTCGAGAGCGGCGACAGCGAGCTGATGGCGGCGTATCCCGGCCTGGCGCGGTTGCTCGAGCTCGCGGGAGAGCGCGGCAACGGTCATGCGGCGCCCGAAGTGGCCGCCGCGCCGTCACCGCCCACCCGGATCGAAGGGACCGTCGACGAGACTCTGCTCGGCGGCGTCGCGGCGGCGATGGCGCTCGTGAAGGCGCACCGCACGCACGGGCACCTCGCTGCGCGGCTCGACCCCCTGGGCTCCGAGCCGCCAGGCGATCCCGCACTCGAGCCCGACCGACTGATCCCGCGCTTGACGCCCGAGCTTCAGGCGCGCATCCCCGCGCCGATGCTGCGGGTCCACGTCGCCGGACAGACGCTGGCCGATGTGCTGCCGCGTCTGCGGGAGACCTACTGCGGCACCATCGCGTACGAGATCGAGCACATCTCCGAGCACGAGCAGCGCGTGTGGTTGCGCCGAGCGATCGAGTCGGGCCGTTACCGCAGACCGCTCTCGACGGAGCAACGCTGCCGTCTGCTCGCACGCCTGAGCGAGGTCGAGGGCCTCGAGCTCTACCTGCGGCGCGCCTTCCTCGGGCAGAAGCAGTTCTCGATCGAGGGTCTCGACGCCCTCGTGCCGATGCTCGACGAGGCGATCGAGCTCGCCGCCGAGGCCGGGGGGCGCGAGGTGGTGATCGGCATGGCGCACCGCGGTCGCCTGAACGTGATCGCCCACACCGTCGGGCGGCCCTACGAGAACATCCTGCGCGAGTTCGAGGGCGAGCGCACGCTCGACGCGGTCAGCTCCGATCCCGAGGGCGGTACGGGAGACGTGAAGTACCACCTCGGCTCGAGGGGCAGGCGCGCGACGAGGAACGGCGAGGTCGCCGTCGCGGTCGTCGCAAACCCGAGCCACCTCGAGTGGGTCGACCCGGTCGTCGAGGGCTGGACGCGAGCCGACCAGACCGACCGTACGACCCGTGAGGGGGCGCACGAGCCGGCCGCGGCGATGCCCGTGCTCATCCACGGCGATGCCTCCTTCGCCGGGCAGGGCGTCGTCGCCGAGACGCTGAACCTCGACGGCCTCGCCGGCTACTCGACCGGCGGCACGCTCCACATCATCGCCAACAACCAGGTCGGCTTCACCACCGATCCTGGGGAGGGGCGCTCCACGCGCTACTCGAGCGATCTCGCGAAGGGCTTCGACGTCCCGATCATCCACGTCAACGCCGACGACCCGGAGGCCGCCCTGTCGGCGGTGCGCCTCGCACTCGCGTTCCGCCGCCGCTTCGGGATCGACGTCGTGATCGACCTCGTGGGCTACCGCAGGCATGGCCACAACGAGCAGGACGAGGCCGCCTACACCCAACCTCTGATGGCTGCGCGCATCGCCGAGCACCCGCCGGTGCGGCAGCAGTTCGCCGGGCGGCTGATCGAGGACGGCGACCTCTCCGCCGAGGAGGCCGACCGCCTCGTGCAGGAGGTCGAGGGCCGGCTGAAAGCGGCGCACGAGAGCCTGCGCACCTCCTTCGCGCAGGCGAAGGAGCCCGCGGCCGCGGAGGTTCGGCCCCAGCCAGGCGCCGTCGAGATCGAGGGGGTCGGCGAGGATCTCCTGCGCAAGTTGAGCACCGAGCTCCTGCGGGTGCCCGACGACTTCACCGTGCACCCCAAGCTCGCGCGGCAGCTCGAGCGGCGTCCCGTGGCGATCGAGGCGGGCGGCATCGACTGGGGGCAGGCCGAGGCCCTGGCGTTTGCGAGCCTGCTCCGCGCCGGGGTGCCGATCCGGCTCACCGGCCAGGACACCGAGCGTGGCACCTTCTCGCATCGTCACCTCGTCCTCCACGACGTGGAGACGGGGGAGACGTTCACGCCGATGCAGCACCTCGACGAGGCCTCCGCCTCCTTCGAGGTGCAGAACTCCCCGCTCTCGGAGGCGGCCGCTCTCGGGTTCGAGTACGGCTACTCGATCGCCGCGCCCCAGGCGCTCGTGCTCTGGGAGGCGCAGTTCGGCGACTTCGTCAACGGCGCGCAGGTGATCGTCGACCAGTTCATGGTGTCGGGGCTGTCCAAGTGGAGGCAGACCTCCCGCCTGACGCTGCTCCTGCCCCACGGGTACGAGGGCAACGGGCCGGAGCACTCGAGTGCTCGGCTCGAGCGCTTCCTGCAGCTGGCGGCCCAGAACAACATCCGCATCGCGAGCTGCACGACCTCGGCCCAGTACTTTCACCTGTTGCGCCGCCAGGCGCTGGATCCCGTAGCACGACCGCTCGTAGTCATGACCCCGAAGGGACTGTTGCGGCTGAAGGAAGCGGCTTGCAGTCTCGCCGACCTGACAAATGGGGGCTTCCGACCGGTGCTCGACGATCCGAGCGTGACCGACCCCGCGGCGATCCGCCGGCTCGTCATCTGCTCCGGGAAGGTCTACTACGACATCGTCGGGCACGAGGTCCGCGCAGCCGCCGGCGCAGTTGCCGTCGCCCGCCTGGAGCAGCTGTACCCGTTCCCCGCCCAGGCCTTCGCCGCGCTGGTCGGACGCTACGAGGGGCTGCAGGAGATCGTCTGGGCACAGGAGGAGCCGCAGAACATGGGGGCGTGGCGTGCCACTCGGCATCGCCTCGAGGAAGCGGCGGGACGTCTGCCCCTTCGCTACGTCGGTCGCCCGTGGCGCGCGAGCCCGAGCGAGGGCTACCCGACGGCTCACGTGCTCCAGCAGGACCGGATCGCGCGCGAAGCGCTCACACTCTCGTAGGCGCGGGTCGCGTTCGCCCGTCCGCGAGGTTGCGCGCCTAGATGACGTGCCTCGACACGTTGTGGACGGCTGAGTAGGTCATCCGGGCCTCCTCCGAGGCTGTGGGTCTGCCAAGGCTCACACCCGAAGGAGGGACCCGGATGGGGCTTCACCGTAACGCTCGTCTCGG
>JACCZA010000102.1 GCA_013696185.1 Actinomycetota bacterium | reverse complement strand
GGAGGAGGATTACTCCGAGCCGGTCCTGCCGGGGTCGGGCGCGAGCGACTACGAGCGCTACCTGCGCACGGACGAGCTGCTCTCGCTGCAGAAGACCGCCGAGGAGCGCGCCCACCACGACGAGCTGCTCTTCCAGACCGTGCACCAGTCCTCGGAGCTGTGGCTGCAGCTCGCCTGGACGGAGGTCGAGACTGCGACGGGCCACGTCGAGCGCGGCGAGCTCGCGGCGGCGCTGCGCCTCCTCCGTCGGGCAAGCCTCTGCCTCCAGTTCACGCACGGGCAGCTCGACATGCTCGAGCAGATGTCTCCCTGGGAGTACCAGACGGTGCGCGAGGTTCTCGGCCACGGCAGCGGCTTCGACTCCCCCGGCTTCCGGCAGATCCGCCGCGTGTCGCCGCCCCTCGGCAAGGCCTTTCTCCAGGTGCTGGACGAGGCCGGCCTCGACCCCGTGTCGGTCTACACCGAGGGGCGAGACCACGAGGAGCTGTACGGGCTCGCCGAGGCCCTCGTGGAGTGGGACGAGCGCGTCGCGCTCTGGCGCATGCGCCACTACAAGGTCGTCGCCCGCATCATCGGCGACGCGGTCGTCGGGACGCAGGGGACGCCCGTCGAGGTGCTCGGGCGCCTGATCCACCGCACCATGTACCCCGAGCTCTGGGAGGCCAGGAACCGGCTGACCGCGCTCGCGCAGGAGCGAGCCTGAGCGCGCTCGCCTCCCTGCGCGAGGAGGCGACGGAGCTGCTCCAGGCGCTCATCCGCCTCGATACCGTCAACCCGCCGGGCAACGAGACGCAGGCCGCGGAGCTCCTCGCCGCCTACCTCGCCGAGAGCGGGGTGAGCTGCGAGCTCTACGCGAAGGAGCCCGGCCGCGCCAACCTCGTCGCGCGCATCCCGGGCTCGGCCGGCGGCCCGAGGCTCGCCCTCCTCTCCCACACGGACACGGTGCTGGCCGATCCGGCCGAGTGGGAGCTCGGCCCGTGGTCGGGCGAGGTGCGAGACGGCGAGGTCTGGGGGCGCGGAGCGCTCGACATGAAGGGCCAGGTGGCGGCGAGCGCCGTCGCGATCGCCTCCCTGGCGCGGGAGGGCTTCCGCCCGCTCGGCGACTTGATCTTCGTCGCGGCCGCCGACGAGGAGGTCGGCGTCGACCTCGGCCTCCAGTGGCTCGTCCGCGCCCACCCCGAGGCGGTGCGGGCCGAGTACGCGCTCAACGAGGGGGCGGGCGATCGGGTCGTCCTCGGCGGCCGGCCCTACTACCTGTGCTCGACGGCGGAGAAGATGAGCGCGCCCTTCTTGCTGCGGGTGCGAGGCCGGAGCGGCCATGCCTCGATGCCCGGCATGGCCGACAACGCGCTGCTCAAGGCGGCCGAGCTCGTCGCGCGTCTCGGTGCCTACGTGCCCGCGCGCCGGCTCGAGCCGGAGCCGCAGGCGTTCCTCGAGACCGTGGGCGGCACGCCGCCCGCGACGCCGGAGGAGGCGCTCGCCCAGGCCGAGGCGCTGCACCCGCTCGCGCGGGAGCTCGTCGAGCCCCTGCTCTCGATGACGCTGTCGCCGACGATGATCAGCGCGTCGCTGAAGCGCAACGTGATCCCGGCACTCTGCGACGTGATCGTCGACCGGCGCCTCCTGCCCGGACAGACGCCCGAGGAAGCCGACGAGATCGTGCGCTCGGTGCTCGGAGAGGGCGAGTACACGGTGACGACGACCGAGGCGCACGGCGGCACCCGCTCCCCGATGCAGTCGCCGCTCTGGGACGTGGTCTCGGACTTCGTCCAGGCGGTCGAGCCCGAGGCGCGGGCCGCGCCGATCTGCGTCGCCGGCTTCACCGACAGCCACTGGCTGCGGGAGGCGTTCGGCACGGTGGCGTACGGGTTCTTCCCGCTGCGGGCGATGGATCCCGAGCAGGCCTCGCTGCTCGTGCACTCCGCCAACGAGCGGATCCACGTCGACGACCTCGCGCTCGGGGTGGAGTTCTTCCGCTTCGCCGCCAGGCGCCTGCTCGGCGAGTAGCAGCTCGGTCCGATGAGCGACGGTCTCTCCGAGGCCGAGCGCCTCGGGCCGGCGCCGCCTCCGCCCGAGCGGGGTCGCGGCAGGCGCTTCGTGCGTGCTGCGGCGCTCGACGTACGGCCACTGCGCCGGCACCGCGACTTCCGCCTGCTCTGGGCCGGGCAGGGTCTCTCGTTCCTCGGCTCGATGGTCACCTACGTCGCGCTGCCGTACCAGACCTACAGGCTGACCGGCTCGTCGCTTGCGGTCGGCCTGCTCAGCCTCGCGGAGCTCGTGTCGCTCCTCGGCGCCGCGCTCCTCGGCGGTGCGCTCGCCGACTACCGCGATCGCCGCCGCATGGTGTCAGCTCTCCGAGCTCTCCCTCGCTGCCTGAGCCGGTGCGCTGCTCGCGAACTCGCTCCTGCCGAGTCCCCAGGTGTGGGTGCTGTTCCTCGTGGCGATGCTGATGGCGGGCCTCGACGGGCTCCAGCGGCCCTCGCTCGACGCGATGATCCCGCGCCTCGTCGATCGGGACGAGATCACCGCCGCGAGCGCTCTCGACTCGCTGCGCGGCAACGTCGGGATGATCGGCGGGCCCGCCCTCGGCGGCCTGCTGATCGCGACCGTCGGGCTCCCGGCGACGTACGGCCTCGACCTGGTCACCTTCGCGGCCTCGCTCGTCGCGCTGTCGGCGATGCGCGCCGTCCCCCCGCCGCCGGAAGCCGAGCCGCCCTCGCTACGGCGGATCGTGGAGGGGCTTCGCTACGCGCGCCGCCGGCCGGAGCTCGTGGGCACCTACGGCATCGACATGATCGCGATGTTCTTCGGGATGCCGATCGCGCTCTTTCCGGCGTTCGCCGAGGAGTTCGGCGGGGCGGGCGCCCTCGGGCTGCTGTACGCGGCAGGCGCGGTCGGGGCCCTCGCCGCGACGCTCACGAGCGGCTGGACCGGGCGCGTTCACCGTCACGGCCTCGCCGTCATCCTCGCGGCGGGAGCATGGGGAGGAGCGATCGCGCTCGTCGGGCTCGCCCCGAACCTCGCGCTCGCGCTCGCCGCGCTCGCCGTCGCGGGCGCTGCCGACATGGTCAGCGGCATCTTCCGCTCCACGATCTGGAATCAGACGATTCCGGATCACCTGCGTGGACGGCTCGCCGGCATCGAGCAGGTGAGCTACTCGACGGGGCCGCTCCTCGGCAACCTCGAGGCGGGGGTGGCCGCGTCGCTCTTCGGCCTGCGCACGTCGATCGTCTCGGGCGGCGTGCTCTGCGTCGCCGGCGTCGGGCTCGCAGCGCTCGCGCTGCCTGCCTTCGTCCGCTACGACGCGCGCGACCACGGCAGCTCGCCGGCCGGCACCCCGGGCTGAGCTCCGCGGGCGTCAGTCGGTTGAGTACTTGGGCTGGGCCTTCTCGCCGCGGATCTGCGCGACCGCGTTGTTCGCGGCGATCGCCGCCTCGCCCATGCCGATCGTGATCAGCGTGATCTTCCCCGGGTAGCCGGCGACGTCCCCGGCGGCGAAGATCAGCGGTGCATTCGTCTCCATCGTCATCGGATCGACGCGGATCTGCCGCTTGCCCTCGAGCTCGATGTTCCACTGGGCGATCGCCCCCAGGTGCGAGACGAAGCCGAGCAGGGTGATCAGCGCGTCGCACGGCACCTCCTCGACCTCGCCGGTCGCCGTGTTCTCGAGCGTGACCGACTCCATCGAGCCGTCGCCGGCGATGCCCCGGACCTCGTGCGGCGTGCAGATGCGCACCCCTCCGTCGGCTGCGAGCCGGCGCGCCTCGTTGACCGAGGTCTCGAGCGCGCGGAAGCGGTCGCGCCGGTGCACGAGGGTGATCGGGAGCCTCGCCGTGTCCTGCAGGCCGAGTGTCCAGTCGAGCGCCGAGTCGCCGCCGCCGACGATCACGCAGCGCCTGCCGGCGAAGGTCGCCTTCTCGCGCACGAAGTAGTGGAGGCCCCGCCCCTCCCAGCCGTCGATCCCCTCGACTCCGAGCTTGCGCGGCTCGAAGGCGCCGTGACCTGCCGTGATCACGATCGCCCGCGAGAGGTAGCGGTTGCCGCGGTCGGTCTCGAGGGAGTAGAGCTCCTCTCCGTCTCGCTCGATCCTGCTCAGCTCCTTCGCCTCCTCGCCGAGCCTGACGTCCGCCCCGTACTGGAGGCCCTGCTCGGCACAGAGGTCGGTCAGCTTCTGCCCGAGGATCTTCGGATGCCCTGCGACGTCGTAGACGTGCTTCTCGGGGTACACGGCCGAGACCTGACCGCCGATCTGCTCGAGGCTCTCGACGATGCGCACCGTGGCGTCGCGATGGCCTGCGTAGTAGGCGGTCGAGAGACCGACCGGCCCTGCGCCGAGCACGGTGATGTCGACGACGCCGTCGCTCTTCACGGGCGCGATGGTACGCCGGGGGCGAGCGCTAGGAGGTCGCGCTCAGTGCGAGCAGCCGGAGCCGCAGCCGCCGGCGCTGTCGGCAGGCTCGCCCGTGCCCTCGTCCTCGACCTGGAACGAGTGGCCGCAGCCGCACGACGACGAGGCGTTCGGGTTGTCGATCTTGAAGCCCGACTCGCGGATGCCGTCGACGAAGTCGACTTGGGCGCCGCGCAGGTAGGGCGCGCTGAACGGATCGACCACGATGCTGACGCCGTGCTGCAGCAACTCGAGGTCGCCTTCCTGCGAGCCGCGATCGAAGCCGAGCCCGTACTGGAAGCCCGAGCAGCCGCCGCCCTGGATCGCAAGCCGCAGCACCTCGGCCTCGCCGGCGGGCTCCTCGGCCATGAGCTGCTTGATCTTGACCGCCGCACTCGCTGTCAGGTTGACCAGCGCCGTCTCGTTGGGATGCTCGATGGTCGCCATGGGGTGGATGGTAGCAACGCGGAGCTCCCTCGCCGGGGCGGCCGTCGAGAGGCGTCAGGAAGCCGAGTTTGTAACAGCGATAGCACGCTTGGTTACTGGCGATCGCCTCTTGCTCGTTACGGTAACCGTTCCTGCTACCGTCACCCGCCGAGGGCCTCCCACTGCGGGGCCCAGGACGTCGGAGAGGAGCCGTCCGCGCGATGCTCGACAAGTGGCTGCCCTTCCTGATCTACGGAAGCCTGGCGCTCGCCATCCCCGCGTCCATGATCGGCATGTCGTTCCTCTTCGCGACCAAGCCGCAGCGGCGCTCGCGGGCGCGAATGCTGCCGTTCGAGTCGGGCGTCTCGACGGGTCCGCCGAGGCAGCAGCGCTTCACGATCAGCTTCTACCTGACCGCGATGCTCTTCATCGTCTTCGACATCGAGATCGTCTTCCTGTATCCGCTGGCGGTGATCCTGAACGACCTGGCGTGGTTCGCCTTCCTCGAGCTGCTCTTCTTCGTCGCGATCCTCGTCGTCGCCTACGTCTACGTCTGGCGCAAGGGGGCGCTCGAGTGGCAATGAGCCGGCGTCGCCTCGCCGACTACGGCCTGAACAGCGAGCGGCTTCTCTGGCCGACGTCAGGACCGAGCGCCAAGGGGCCCGGCGTCTTCGAGCGCGAGCTCGGCACCGAGGAGCTCCAGGACCGGCTGATGCTGACGACGCTCGAGAAGGCTGTCGCCTGGTCGCAGGGCAACTCGATGTGGCCGGACACCTTCGGGCTCGCGTGCTGCGCGATCGAGATGATGTCGATCGTCTCCTCGCGCTACGACATCGCCCGCTTCGGTGCCGAGGTCTTCCGCTCCTCGCCGCGTCAGGCCGACCTCCTGATCGTCTCGGGTCGGGTGGCGCACAAGATGTCGGCGCCGCTGCGCCAGATCTACGACCAGATGCTCGAGCCGAAGTGGGTGATCGCGATGGGGGCCTGCGCGAGCTCCGGCGGTATGTTCAACAACTACACCGTGCTGCAGGGCGTGGACAAGATCGTGGCCGTCGACGTCCACGTCCCCGGCTGCCCGCCGCGGCCGGAGGCACTCGTCGAGGGCATCGTGCGCTTGCAGGAGAAGATCAAGGCCGGCGTGCCGCCGGCATACGACATCCGCGGGGTCGCCAGTTGAGCTGGGACGGCGTCCCAGGGCTCGTCGAGACGGTCGCCGCGCACGGCGAGACGACCCTCCGCGTCGAGACGGCGCGCCTCGTCGAGGCGTGCACGAACCTCCGCGACGAGCACGGCTTTCGCTTTCTCTCGGACGTCAGCTCCGCCGACTACCTCGGCTGGCCCGGAGGCGTGGAC